>CACZNZ010000326.1 GCA_902782625.1 uncultured Lachnospiraceae bacterium
AATTACCCAGCTGTTTTCTTCTATCTCATTCGCTCCTTCTGCGTCGGAGAAATACTTTCCGCATGTGCTGCAGCTCCAGTATTCATCACTTCCGGCAGCTTCGCACGCAGCATCTACAGCAGCATGATGTACCATATTGCTATGCTTACATGCGGCAGTTACGTTGATCGTGAAATCACCGCTAACCTTTGTTACACGATAACCGTTCGTTACTCCCGTATCTGTTGGGGTTTTCAGGTTTTTGTATGAGGAAGTCGGCTCTGCGGTGACACTTGCCAGTTCATACCCCTCATCAATGCTCACGACAAAGTTGACTTGTCCAGACCCGGAACAGTCGATCAGTCCTGTATCGCTGTCACGCGGGTGAACGGGGTCAGCATTCGCTTCATGTGCTCCGCTGAGATCCTGTGTTTCATAAACGGTAACCGAAGCTCCCAGGCTGCAGGATATGTCAACATTTATCAGCTTCTCACCACAAACTGTGCAGACACCATTCTGATAGTTATGCGGAATCTTCGGTATAGTTTCAGAGTAGCTGTCTCCGCAAATCGGACAATTGTATGTTTTGGAACCATCCGCGGTACATGTTGCCGGAACGACTGTCTCATTATATTGATGCTCGCAAGTTGCCGGATCTACATAGCTCGAATCATAATAGGTATTCTGGAACCACAATGATCTGGTATTGATGTATGTTATAAGATTATCAGCGTAATTGCCCCAATCGGTTTTCGAATTCGTAGTGGCCTCATAGGTCTGGCTATACGGGTCTGATCCGAGAGTAGTTTTCGAACCGTAATAGTGGTTGTTTGTTCCGGTGGTATGGCCCAGATCATTTACCTTGTTGTGATTCATCATAGCCGAAGCTTCAATATCGGCCTTCATCTGCCCAACATCTGTACCAAGGCTATCAAATTTGGCGCGGTTCTTGTTGTATTGACGATATACCTCCTCCATGAAATCTTCATGCTTGCTGATGGTCTTATAAATGGAAGTCTTGTACTCGGTAACCTGCGAGATAAAGGCCTGATCGCCCCTTCTGCGGTCACCGTTTCTGCGGTCATCCGCCTTTCCGAGGCTACTGTTCTGATAAATAGAACCCATCGCGTTATCCAGGTCCCAGATAGGTCCGGCAATCAGCTTATCATTTGCAGTCTGTCCGTCACGATGGAACAGAATGCTGCCTGCACAGACGTCATAGCTCTTGACGTACTCATGCATAAGGTACATCTTGGCAAAGCTCTCGATGTCAATATAATCGGTATAGTAAAAGCCTTTGCTATTATAGCCTGTATCAGATCTGATGGCGTCCCATGCGTCCTGGAGCCAGGCCTGGATATTCGCTGCTGCTGTCTCCATATTCTCAGGGCTCTCATCTACTACACCATTATTCAGCAGCAGATTGTCCCCCATCTTCTTGACGGTGATACGGTTGTAGCACGATGACCATCCTGAAGACTCCTTCAGGCCTGTGAGGGTAAACTGCGGATCACCGCCTTCGGCAACAGGCTTCTCTTTGTAATTATCCTGCTCTATCATGAACCCATCTTTTGTTACGTAGGAATCGGTTTTAGGCGTGACGGTATAGCACCCCTGATACTCACCGTTCATCCATACATCCGCTGATGCGGTATCCTGTCCGATTCCCATTTCGTGAGCCAAATGATATCCGGCACGATTACACATCAGGCTGTGATCCAGGACCTCAGCAAGCAAGGAATATTTTTTAGTTGGAGCCTCGTCGATTCCCGGAAAAGAAATCTTTTTATCCAAAGTAATATTATATGGTTTTTTATCTTTAGACTCTTTCCACGAGGCGTTACCTCTGCCCTTCATCTTCGACAAAACATAATCCTTGCCATCTATGTAGATCGTGCCGGAGCATGTTACATCATGGTTTTCATCACCGTCCATCTGGGCAATCGTCGGATGCCCCTCGCTCTCATCAATATCGATAAAAACAGCAGGCACTGTTGAAGACCCCTGAAAAGATGTAACTCTGAATG
>CACZNZ010000327.1 GCA_902782625.1 uncultured Lachnospiraceae bacterium
AAAGATGCTGCTACATCCGCCCGGTTGATCTCTTGTTCTTTCATGCGGCACTGGTTCAGATAATTCAATACCGCTGATTTCAGTCCGCTAAAACTGAAGTCATAGGGAGCATCTGCTATTTTTGCTCTGGGAAATTCTATAGCATGCGGATTGCCTTCTTTTGCGATCCGGTCAATCTTGACTCCGCCAGGATATCCCAATCCGATAGCTCTTGCCACCTTGTCAAAGGCTTCTCCGGCTGCATCATCCCTCGTCCGTCCGATGATCTCATACTCACCATATTCTTTTACCAGCACCAGATGAGAATGACCACCCGATGCCACAAGGCAGAGGAAAGGAGGTGCAAGCTCCGGATACTCTATATAGTTGGCACTGATGTGCCCTTCAATGTGATGAACCCCGACAAGAGGTTTGTTCGCTGCGTAGGCGATTGCTTTTGCCTCGGCTACGCCGACAAGCAGCGCGCCTACCAGACCCGGTCCATAAGTGACGGCAATGCCATCGACATCCGCCAAAGACATGGATGCTTCTTTCAGAGCCGCTTCAATCACCGTATTGATCTTCTCCATATGTTTTCTGGAGGCAATCTCCGGCACCACTCCGCCAAAGAGTGTGTGTAGTTTGATCTGGGTATAGATTATATTGGACAGAACCTTTCTTCCATCCTCCACCACAGCTGCTGCCGTCTCATCACAGGATGTCTCAATTGCCAGCAGTCTGACAGGTTTTATATTATCCATCTTTCAATCTTCCTCAAATAATAATGTTTTACTTTTTCCGTCCTTGCCAAGACTGGTATGCGGAAATACTTTTCTTACTGCCTCCAGATATTGTTCCGGATGCACAAGGGAAGGGCTGAAATGAGTCAGCCACATTTCCGTAACATCTGCCTTTCTGGCAAGCCTTGCAGCCTCTTCAAACGTCATATGTTTGTATTCGACAGCTTTTTCCTGTTTTTCCGGCTCTGCATACATCCCTTCGCAGATAAACAGGTCGGCTCCGAAAGCATTTTTCACGATGGAAGGGGTCGGACGTGTATCCGTCGTATATGTGCATTTGATCCCTTTTCTCGGTGGTCCGAGTACCATGTCGCTCGTGAGTGTTCTGTCAGGAAGTGTGATCGTCTCTCCCTTCTGGAGCCGGCTCCAGTATTTCACTTCTATTTGCTGTTCTTTTGCCTTTCCGACGTCAAATTTGCCGGCACGGGCAATCTCTATCGTATAACCGTAACAGACGACATTATGATTGACGCGAAATGCGTTGATTCGGTATCCGCCAACTGTTATGGTTTCTTCTTTCTCTTTTAATTCCCTGAATTCGATGGAAAAAGGAAGGTCCGGTGCAATAACGCGCAGACTGTTTACCACACGGGCCAGCCCTTTGGGTCCGATCATCAGCAACGGTTCCGTTCTCTGCGCATTGCCCATGGTAAGCAACAGACCGGGAAGTCCGCTGATATGATCTGCGTGATAATGTGTAAAACAGATCACATCGATTGGTTTAAAGCTCCATCCTTTCTCACGGATCCCTACCTGCGTTCCTTCCCCGCAGTCGATCAGGATGCTGCTGCCATTATACCTGGCCATCAGGGATGTAAGCCTGCGATACGACAAAGGCATCATTCCCCCGCAGCCAAGCAGACAAATCTCTAGCATATGGTTTCCTTTCTACTCATGATTTACCCACTGCATGATCAGCGCATCTTCTTTCGGCTCTGTATAATAGTTCTTTCTCTTGCCGATTTCGCAAAATCCTGCTTTTTCATAAAGACAGACGGCGGGACGGTTGGTCATGCGGACTTCTAAGAAAATGTGCTGCAGCTGTTTTTCTTTTGCACAAAGGAGAAGTTTGTTTAAAAGCATATCCCCGATTCCATGTCGTCGAAATGACGGCAGAACCGCCACATTTGTAATATCGGCTTCATCAAATACACATTTCATCCCAATATAGCCGACAATCTCATCCTGTGCACAGGCAATCAACGAAACATATCCCTTTTCTGAAAACATAGCTTTCACACTGTCTTCGGACCAGGGATGGGTAAAGCACTCTGCGAGGAGCGCACTGACTTTTCCCGTATCCTCAGGTGTCATATATCGTATTTCACGAATCATCTTCCGGAAGATGGCCTCCTCCCTCAATGAGTTCTCTTTCTGCCTGGGATTTGCGCAGATATTTCGGCACATGATCTGCCGCCGTCTCTGTCTTCCCTTCTGCAAACAGCGCAAGTGCCCGAAAGCCCACCGCTGCCGCACGCTGTCTTGCCATATGCGGCGGTGCGATCCGGTAAGGAACCTGCACCATCTCCCTGATCTGTTCCATAGAGACCGGTACACCGTCTCCAAGAAAGATGACCGGCCTGCCCAGTTCATTTATCATGTGAAGAATTTCATCGATCGGACAGGCTCTCTGTTCCGCGAGCACCACGGGTGATTCCTCTTCTTTCCAGTCATATACTGCCGTATAAACCTGCTTTCTTCTTGCATCCATCATAGGACAGATCACTGCGTCCTGCACGCCGGCAAACTGACAGGCCAGTCCTTCCAGTGTCGGCACCGGCACAAGAG
>CACZNZ010000328.1 GCA_902782625.1 uncultured Lachnospiraceae bacterium
AAAACAAGAAAAAGAAGCAGAAGAATCTCAGGATTCTTCTGCTTCAAATTTATATCCCATTCCCCATATGGTCTTAATATAATCTCCCTTATCCCCCAGTTTGCTGCGAAGCTTCTTTACATGGGTATCAATCGTTCTTGCTTCCCCAAAATAGTCGTAATTCCATACATTGTCAAGAATCTTTTCCCGGGAAAGAGCGATTCCCTGATTCGTGATAAAATAGTGCAATAGTTCGAATTCTTTAAAGCTTAACGTGACAGGCCTGCCGTCCACTTTTACTTCATGAGCAGTGATGTCCAGTTCAATGCCACCGGCTGTAAGCTTCTCGGAACTTGCAAGGGAATTGCTCCTTCTTAAGATAGCCTCCACCCTCGCAACCAGAATCTTTGGGCTAAAAGGCTTGGAAATGTACTCATCTACACCCAGACCAAACCCTGTAAGCTCATCATTTTCTTCACCTTTTGCAGTCAGCATGATGATTGGAACCTTGGAATACTGACGGATCTCCTTTACCACATCGAATCCGTTCATCTTCGGCATCATGACATCACAGATGATCAGGCTGATGTCCTTGTCATTGAAGAAAATGTCGAGAGCCTCTTCGCCATCGGCCGCTTCAATCACTTCATAATTATTCTTTTTCAAAAAATCCTTGACCAGTTTGCGCATACGTGCTTCATCATCAACTACCAGTATTTTTAATCGGTCCATAAAGATCTCTCCTTCATTTTGCTTTGTACTGAGTATAGCATACTTATTGGCATAATGTATGTGGAAAGTTGTGAAAGTTTTTTGAAAACTGCTGAAGTTTGCTCGACATTGGAATCAATCTTTTTTATAATAAGGGCAATTCTGAAAGACAGATCTAATAAGAAAGGGAGCATGAAGATGAAGGAATCGATTCGATTGAAAATGACAGCAATCCTGATTCTGATCGTAGGGGCGATCATCGCGTTCATCTGTCTGATCAACAGTACCTTTGCGGTAAGATATTATACTTACCGGGAGAAAAAAGGGCTTGTCAGAAGTTATTATCAGGTAAAAAAGAGTCTGAAAGAGTATGACAAAAATCATGACAGCACTCAGTTGATGGACGAGATGGATGAACTCTGTGAGAGTACCAATGTCAAGATCATTATTACAAAGCCGTCTGACATTCTGATGCAGCATGTCGCAATCTATGATAATTTAATCGATCATACACGGAAATACTACGACTATATGGAAGCGTTGATGGAGATACGCAGTTATCATATGATCTCCGATTCGGCAGAAGGATCCACAGCGATGGATAAAGATATGTACGACTGGATTACGACGGTGCCGGATGCAAGTAAAGAGGACAGCGAAAATCTTAAGAAGAACAATTATATTATCAAGGTAATCAGTGATGAACCATCCGGGCAGAAAGGAATCTATCTGTTTGGCTTTGCCGGAAAAGATTATACAATCGGTATGAGAGTTTCCATGGAAGGCATTCGTGAAAATGTGTCGATCAGCAGTAGATTCATTATCTATATCGGTATCTTTGGTCTACTGATAGGTTCTGTCATCATGTTTATCTATTCAGCTTCTTTTACCAAACCTATCCGCAATATGGCTGATGTTGCAAACAGGATGGCCAATCTCGATTTTGACGCAAAAGTTACGGACAACCGTAAGGATGAACTCGGGGAACTAGGGGACTCCATGAACAAAATGTCCGAAAAGCTTGAAGAGTCTATCATGGAACTCAAATCAGCCAACCTTGCTCTTCGAAAAGATATCGAAAAGAAGGAAGAGATCGATGAGATGCGCAAGGAATTCATCTCTCATGTAAGCCATGAGCTAAAGACCCCGATTGCACTGATCCAGGGATATGCGGAAGGCCTGATGGAGAACATCAATGAAGACGCCGAGAGCAGGAATTTTTACTGTGAAGTAATCGCAGATGAAGCAAACAAGATGAACGAAATGGTGAAAAAACTACTGAGCCTGAATCAGCTTGAATCCGGAATGAGTCATCTTGATATTGTACGGTTTGACATTTGTCAGGTAATCGATAATAAGATTCAGGCTTCGAAAATTCTATTTGACCAAAAAGCAGCCAGAATCGTATTCCATGAGAAACGTCCTGTCTATGTCTGGGCTGATGAACTCATGATTGAAGAAGTCGTCAACAATTATCTGTCCAATGCAATCCATTATGTGACAGAAGGAGGCATAGTCCGGATACGATACGAGTATCGAAAAGATACACTGCGCGTCTTTGTCTTCAACGAAGGCAGCCAGATTCCGCCAGAGGAACTGGAGAAACTCTGGATCAAGTTCTATAAAGTAGACAAAGCGAGAACCAGAGAATACGGTGGCAGCGGCATTGGCCTGTCCATCGTTGCAGCAACCATGAAAGCACATCATAAAGACTATGGCGTGCAAAACACAGAGGACGGAGTAGAATTCTATTTCGATCTTGACCTTGCAGAACCAATCCAGGAACAGATATAATCGTGAAACAAAAAAAGAGCGTCACAACCCTTATAATCATCAAAGGAGAGTTGTGGCGCTCTGTAATTATTCAATGAATTCTTACTCAGTCTTCATAGAGCGGGAAACTGCCGCTTTCTTCTTCGTTAAAAACATAGTAAACTGCATTTTCTTCCGGTTTTACGTAAAGATCCAACGTCTTTAAGTCTTTGACTTTACGATTCTGACCACCCTCGTCAACCCATACTTTTTTTGCTTTCGCAATAACTTCTTTGCTCTCAGCCTGGTTGCCGGAAAACTCTACAGTAAATGTTGATTTCATGATAGTGACTCCTTTCAAAACACTACAAATAATTGATAATATGTATTATCTTATAATAGAATCCATAAAAAATCAACAGTCAATGGTTGCGCAAATACAGTTTTTCCATTATCATGGGTTAAGATAGACTAGAAAAAAGAGAGGGTTAGGTATGGTTTCGATTATCGATTATGATGCCGGCAACATAAGAAGTGTGGAAAAAGCGTTGATTCATCTGGGCCAGGAACCAGTGATTACCAGAGATCGAAAAACGATTCTTGCAAGCGATCGGGTGATCCTTCCCGGTGTCGGTGCATTTGGCAGTGCGATGGGAAAACTGAATGGTTACGGACTTACAGAGGTGATCCGTGAAGTAGTAGGAAAAGGAACTCCCTTTCTAGGCATCTGTCTGGGCCTTCAACTGATGTTTGAATCAAGCGAAGAAGCACCTGGAGTTTCTGGACTGGGACTCTTGCCTGGAAGAATTCTGAAAATCCCGCAAAAAGATGATCTGAAGATCCCTCATATGGGGTGGAATTCTCTGGAAGTAACAAAAGGAGCCAGCCTGTTCAGAGGCCTTCCCGAACATCCCTATGTCTATTTTGTTCATTCTTTTTATCTGAACGCAGATCATGAGGAAGACGTTGCAGCTGTCACAGAGTATGGAACCACAATACATGCCAGCGTAGAACATGAGAATCTCTTTGCCTGTCAGTTCCATCCGGAAAAGAGCAGCCAGACAGGACTTACGATCCTGAAGAACTTTATTGAACTGTAGGAGGGGATTATGTTTACAAAAAGAATTATTCCCTGTCTGGACGTGACAGGTGGAAGAGTAGTCAAAGGCGTTAATTTCGTTAAGCTCATCGATGCCGGTGATCCGGTGGAAATAGCCGCAGCTTATGATAAAGCCGGAGCAGATGAACTGGTATTCCTGGATATTACCGCCTCCTCCGATGCTAGAAATACCGTCGTAGATATGGTAAGACGAGTCGCTGCGGAAGTATTTATTCCGTTTACTGTCGGTGGAGGAATCCGCACTGTAGAAGATTTTCGACTTCTTCTTCGCGAAGGTGCAGATAAGATATCGGTAAACTCTGCAGCCATCATGAGGCCGGAACTGATCAGTGAAGCAGCAGACAAATTCGGAAGCCAGTGCGTTGTCGTGGCGATCGATGCAAAAAGAGTAGCGGATGCCCGATGGAACATCTATAAAAATGGCGGACGCATCGATATGGGTATAGACGCAGTAGAATGGGCAATCAAAGCCGAAAAGATGGGAGCCGGAGAGATCTTGCTTACCAGCATGGACTGTGACGGAACCAAAGCCGGATATGACATAGAACTGACACGCACGATATCAGATAACGTATCAATACCCGTCATCGCTTCCGGCGGCGCGGGAACAAGAGAACACTTTTATGACGCTTTTACCGAAGGAAAAGCCGACGCCGCCCTCGCAGCATCTCTGTTTCACTTCAAAGAACTCGAGATCACAGATCTCAAAGAATATCTTCGTGACAGAGGATTATCGATGAGAATATAATAAAAACAACAGCAGTTTCTGGAGAAAACTTTCTGCGTTTGCAGTTTCGGTTCGCGCGCTGATGATCCGTCATTCGCGCAAACTCGCTTACGCTCGAACAAGCGCTCGGTGACGGATGCTAGCGCAAACCTCAACGACGCAAACTGTGCAAGAGGTTTTCTCTCATAAACTGCTGTTGTTTAATATAATCATTAATAGTATCACTTTATAAATTCATTTTTTTGTTAGCCGCGGCAAGCATCAGTTTGATACGGTTGATCTGATTTACCTCACTGGCACCTGGGTCATAGTCGATCGCGACGATATTGGACTCAGGATATTTCCTTCGCAGCTCTTTGATGACACCTTTACCGACGACATGATTCGGCAGGCAGGCAAATGGCTGGGTGCAGACGATATTTGGTGCACCGGCGTGAATCAGTTCGATCATTTCGCCAGTAAGGAACCAGCCTTCTCCGGTCTGGTTGCCAAGGGATACGATTGGTTTCGCATATTCTGCGAGTTCTTTGATATGTGGCGGTGCATCGAACCGTTTACTTCTTTCGAGTTCTTTTCTCAGGAACCCTCTGTAAAGTTCAATGGCATCGATCGCAAGATTCATAAGGCGGGCAGCCTTTCTGGATTTACCCAGTTTATCAGCCTTAAAATTTCCATTATAAAATGAATAGAACATGAAATCCAGAAGATCGGGCATTACAGCCTCTGCGCCTTCTGCTTCCAGAAGCTCCACAAGATGATTGTTGGCATCTGGGAGGAATTTTACCAGAATCTCCCCGACAATGCCTACACGTGGTTTCTTTTCATCGGTGATGGCAAGATTGTCGAAATCTCTGATTATTCCACGGACATTCTTTCTGAATTCGGAATAACGCGCCTTCTCGAGAGAACGGATACAACGTTTCTCCCAGACTCTGTGCAGATGATTGGCTGATCCCCTGACCTTCTCATATGGCCTGGTCCGATAGAGAACTCGCATAAAGAGATCCCCATAAATACAACCTTGCAAAGCACGAAGGATAAGGGGCGGTGTGAATTTGAACCCTTCATTTTTTTCAATACCCTGTACGGAAAGGGAGATGACAGGGATATGTCCGAATCCGTTGTTTTTTAATGCCCGGCGGATAAAGCCGATATAGTTTGTAGCTCTGCAGCCCCCGCCGGTCTGGGTGATAAAGACAGCAGTCTTATTCAGATCATAATTTCCTGATGTCAATGCTGTCATAATCTGGCCGACCACAA
>CACZNZ010000329.1 GCA_902782625.1 uncultured Lachnospiraceae bacterium
AGGAATGCAAGACGATCGCAGACCTTGGAATTTCCATGCTGGCAGCAGGTATCGGAAACATCCACGGAAAATATCCGGAAAACTGGACAGGATTACAGTTTGATGTTCTTGATGCCATTCAGCAGCTCACAGGAGATATGCCGTTAGTATTACACGGCGGTACAGGTATCCCGGATGACATGATCAAGAAGGCCATCAGCCTTGGCGTATCCAAGATCAATGTTAATACAGAGTGTCAGCTTGTATTTGCGGAAGCAACCCGCAAATATATCGAGGCAGGCAAAGACCTCGAAGGCAAAGGTTTCGATCCTCGTAAACTGTTAGCTCCGGGTGCTGAAGCAATCAAGGCTAAAGTAAAAGAAAAGATGGAAGTATTTGGTTCCATCGGCAAAGCCTGAATCTAATCGCGAATAGTCACGGAACGATAATATGAAAATCCTGCCGGTTCACCTTTATCGGTGCCTCCGGCAGGATTTTACTATTTACAGAAAGGAGTTCTCATGAAGATATATTTCGTCCGTCATGGTGAAACCGACTGGAACGTCAAGAAGAAACTTCAGGGACAGCTGAACATTCCATTAAACGAGATGGGCATCCGTCAGGCACAGCTGGCCTCGGAAGGAATGAAGGACATCCCCTTTGATTTTATCTATTCCAGCCCGCTTCGAAGATCCTATGTCACCGCACAGATTCTCCGAAGAGACAGACCGATCGACATCGTTCGTGATGACCGGCTCAAAGAGATCGATTTCGGCAAAGACAACGGCCGCATCTTTGGAAAGACTCTCAACGATCCTCATTTCATCCGTTATCAAAGATACTTTAATGATCCGGCTCACTATAAACCGGTAAAAGGCGGAGAAAGCTATCCCGCCCTGATGAAGCGTGCCGATGAATTCTACCGCGAATGCATCATTCCTCTCGAGGGAAAATACGAGACGGTTCTGGTATCTTCCCACACAACAATCATCCGCTGTTTCATCCTCAACCTCACCGGCCGTCCCGTCGACATGCTCTGGAAAAGCACTTTCGGAAAGAACTGTTCCGCTGTTATTTTCGAATGTATAAACGGCAAAACCGAAATGATCTGTGAGAACAAATTATTCTATGATGAAACGATGCTTTGATGAATCTTAATAACCCAAATCTTCTCCGACAAGGATCACCTTAAGCCTTCCTGGTGTTCTGGAGAATCTTGTCACAACAAGATCTGCGCAGATACAACCAGGCTTCAGGCAGTTACCACAGCTTCCGGTTACCGTACACGGAGTGCCGCAATTCAGACGTACTGCATTAGGCGGTGCCGCCATATTGCGCACTCTGTCCAATGCGGATTTCGCATCTTTTGCCACTTTATTCAGGCTGGCTATCACTATGACATTTTCTGGTCCGAAGCATAGTGCTGCAACACGATTTCCTACCCCATCCACATTGACGAGTTCTCCATCTAATGTGATCGCATTCGAGCTCATCAGATAATAATCCGTCAGAGCTGCCTTTGCAAATACTTCTCTCTTTTCCTGTGCAGTCTTTGCAAGTCCCCGGTCGAGATAGTGATATTTTTTCCCTCCCTCACCCTGAAGATAAGGGATCATACCGATCTGTTTTAACGTGGTGGACCCTCCACACGTTACCGAACTTCCTTCCGGCATCAGGGAGCATGCCTTGTCAAATGCTTCCTTTCCCGTCTCACAATAATACGCTTCAAACTGTCTGGCTTCCATTTTCCCGATCAGCTGCTCAGCCAATGTTTTTTTCCAGCTTCTTACCTCTTCTATCATCAGAAACACCCTCCTTGATATCTTTTTAGACACAAGATACCCGTGTGCCCTAAATCACACGGGTATCCTGCTATGTATGACATTTATGGAAAGCTCAAATAGAGCTATCTGGCCATATCGGACTTATAATTACTGTGTCATCTTCTGGATATTTGCCAGATCATCAAATGTTCCACCTGCATTGATGGACTGGTATGCCTGTCTCCATGCTTTGTAGATAACTTTGTATTTCTCTACATTCTCAGGAATCGGCTCATATCTCTTCACAACTTTAACCATGTTCTCAGCAGCAGTCTTAAGATCCGGATAAGCGCCAACACCAACTGCAGCCATGATACCGCAGCCGATACCGGTTCCTTCTTCTACAGCTACTGTCTCAACAGCTTTGTTGTAAACATCAGCCTGAATCTGGTTGAACAGATCACTTCTTGCAAGACCACCGGTGGTACGAACAACATCAAAGTCCTTTACGCCGGCATCGAGGATTGCATCGAACATGTCTTTCAGATCGAATACAACGCCTTCGAGTGCTGCACGGATAAAGTCTGCCTTATCTGATGCCATGGTCATTCCAAGGAAACATCCACGAGCATTTACATTGTTGTTCGGGGTTGTTGCACCAGATAAGTAGTTCAGGAACATAACACCGTGAGCACCAACGCCTGCTTCTTCAGCCAGTTCGCTCATAAGGTCATAGATATCTTTGCCCTGTTCTGCAGCCTGTACTGCAAGAGAAGTACACATAACCTGTTTCACCCATTTGTAAGCGGATCCTGCGTTGTTGGAAAGGCCCTCAATACACCACTGTCCTGCAGGTGTGCCGAGTACATAACATTTTCCGTTCGGATCACGGATGAATTCATCACTGTTTACGATGGAAAGACCTGCTGTTCCGCCACAGGTATATCCAACAGAAGAATCAACAACACCGGTTCCCAGTGTTCCACACTGCTGATCGCCAGTACCCATAACCAGAGGAGTTCCTACTGCAAGGCCTGTCTTTGCTGCAACTTCTTCGGTAACATGTCCGATGATCTCGAGAGATTTCTTCAGTGGAGAAAGTTTATTGATGTCTACGCCAAATACGTCACAAAGCTCTTTCTTGTATTCGAAATCATGTCCGTTCATCTGCATATACGGTGAACAGGTCAGATCATCATAATAATCATCTGCACCATACGCTTTGGTCAGGAATCCCTGCATGGTATGGATGTCTGTTGCTTTTTCATAAGCTTCCGGCATGTTCTTCATGTACCAGAACAGTCTGGCTGACGGGTTTGCTGCATAGTTCGGCATACCACAGTTATCATAGAGCTCTTTCTCCGGAATCTGCTCAGCTTCCCAGTCGAGCATCTCGCCGCCTCGGAGATCCTGCCAAATAGAGATTGGCACTGCGAATCCACCATCTTCGGTACGCATAACCATGGTACTTCTGAACATACAGAAGGAGATTCCGATAATGTCTTTTGGATCACCATTCCACTGCTCAATAGCCATACGAGTTGTCGCATAGATGTTTTCAATCATCTGAGGTCCGTCGATCTCGGCATGTCCGTTCTTATAATATGTCAGCGGATTGTCAAGCTGTCCGATACCTACAGCATTACCCTGCAGATCCATAATAACGGATTTCGCACTGGTTGTCCCCAAATCAACACCCAAAACATATTGTTTCTTTTCCATAAATAAACCTCCTCTTAGATTTTGTTATTTCACGGCGTTGCCGCAGTTTATATATGCATCATTATTAAGTTCTTCAGAATTCTTTGATCCGTCCGACCAACATTTCCGAACCTTTCCCCTTCTTGGTGATCTCGAGCATGTCTTTGCCAAGCTCTCTGGACAGGATTTCCATCACCTTCGGTGTACAGAAACCACCCTGGCATCTTCCCATGCCTGCACGGATACGTCTTTTTACACTGTCAAGGGAAGTTGCCCCTACAGGCCGATGAATGGCATCCATGATCTCCCCTTCGGTAATCATCTCACATCGACAGATAATGTGTCCGTATTCCGGCTTTTCCGCAATGAGCTTCTGCTTTTCTTCGAGTGTCAGATTTGCAAGTTTCAATA
>CACZNZ010000330.1 GCA_902782625.1 uncultured Lachnospiraceae bacterium
AAAGCCCATAATTATAACAGCCTATGGGTCAAACCAATTGCGTCTGACCCATAGGCTGTTTTTGTCTTTTTTATATTAATTCCCCAGAACAACCAAAATTTTTCGCTTTGGAAACGAGAAATTGTGGAATTGGTTTTCATTATCCTGTATTAGATGAATGATGACCTGTCAAGAATCTATGCCTGTTCTTTTTCTTCGCGCAGTCTGATGGCATCTTTGATCAGTTCGATCGTTCCGTCAATTCCAAAGACGCTGCTGTCGATGCAAAGATCATAATTCTTTAAGTCACCCCATTTTCTTGAGGTGTAGTAATTATAATAACTTGCTCTTTGTTTATCCATCTTGATCGCTGTATCTTTGACTCTGTCAAGCGGAATCTCGTATTCTTCGTGAATCCTCTCTTTTTTGAATGACATTGGTGCATGGATAAAAAGGTTCAGATGATTCGGATAATCTTTCAGTGCATAGTCTGCGCAGCGTCCGACAACGATGCAGGGCCCTTCGTCGGCAACTTTTTTGATGGCATCAAAAGAGGCGAGGAACACCTTTTGATTCAACGGCATATCGAATGAGGATGCATTGTAGCCTAATGCATAGGGATCCATGACCAGGGAATAGAGGAAGCTGGTTGTCGGTTTCTCATCAAAACTTTCAAACATCTCCTCACAGATTCCGCTCTCTTTGGCTGCAATCTTCAAAAGTTCCTTGTCATAAAACGGGATCTGATAGAAATCTGCAAGTTTTTTGCCGATTTCTCTTCCCCCACTTCCGTACTGCCTTCCAATCGTAATAATTGTATTCATAGATGCCTCCTTTACATTTCCTGCATATACTGACGTCCGAATGCCACATCCAGCGCCAGCTGACTCTGCAGTTCTTCCACGGAGGAGAATTTCATCTCCTGTCTGTGGAAATGTAGCAGTTCCACCGTGATCTCCTGATCATAAAGGTCCCCGGAATAATCCAGGATATGGGTTTCTACATTTCTGCCCCCACCGTCGTGGACGGTAGGTCTGACCCCAATATTGGTCACTCCGTAAAAAATCTGATTTCCGATCAGGACTCTGGATACATAGACGCCGTCTTTGGGGAGCAGTTTATTGTGATCCACGTTCTGATTCACTGTTGGAAAATGTATGGTCCTTCCCAGCATTTTACCGTGGGATACAACTTCTGTGACGGCAAAGGGTCTGCCGAGCAGCTGCGCCGTCTTTTCCATCTGTGCATTCTCCAGGCATTGCCGGATTCTGGTACTGCTGACATCTTCTTCGTCCACTTTCAGTTTGTCGAAAACGATCAGTTCGTAACCCAGTTCATTTTCCAGTTTTTTCAGATCTGTGATGCTGCCGGACCGTTTTTTCCCGAAACGGAAATCTGTTCCGACTGCGATCACTTTTGCACCGGTTCTCTCCACCAGAACCTCTCGGATAAATTTCTCCGGAGTCAGGGAAGCGAATTTCCTGGTAAAGGGGTGTTCAATCAGAACATCAACGCCTTTATCTTTCAGAATCTGCTGTCTTTCCTGTCTCGTATAAATCTGGGGATAGTCCGTCACATGATGAAGTGCGGCAGATGGCGGGCGGTCAAAGGTAAAGACCACGCTTGTCATCCCCTCGGCAGATTTCTCCACAATCTTATCGATCAGAAGCTGGTGGCCGATATGGATTCCCTCGAATTTGCCCAGGGCAACCGCTGTATTTTTCAGGTGGTAACGTGCTGTGTTGATGTGTTTCATAAATAATCCTCTGTTAGTTACTTATTTACAGGAAAAGACGCAGGGGTTTTAAGATTTTCCCTGGCTTTTCCGAATATATTCCGATAAATTGACCTTTCCGGTCATATATTCTTACTTCGCCCTCTACGTGATCCGTGCTGCAGACGGAAAGGGGAAGGGGATTACCGTTGTACAGTCTTTTTTCTCCTTCTTCATTTACCGTTACAGACGGCAGATCCTCAAACATCCGGTCGACAGGAACAACAACCTGAAGGATTCTGTCTTCATCACGAAGCTTTTCTATTTCCCCAAGGGTCAATGCCTCTTCTATGGAAAACATTTCTACTCTGGTGCGGACAAGCTCTTCCATGCAGCCTCCGCATCCGCAGGCTCTGCCGATATCCCGGCAAAGACTTCGGATATATGTCCCTTTGGAGCAGGTGACGAGGAATCGGACCCTGGGCAAACAAATCTCTTTTACAGATATGTCTTTGATCGTTACCGGACAGGGCTCTCTTTCTATGGTGATACCTTCTCTGGCCAGTTCATAGAGTTTCTTCCCATGAACCTTTTTAGCAGAATACATTGGAGGCACCTGCAGGTATTCTCCCTGAAATCCAAGAATGATACGTTCTGCCTCTTCTGGACTTACCGATACCTCCTTCTTGGTGAGGATCTTGCCTCCGGTATCTTCCGTATCTGTCTCAACGCCCAAAAGCAGGACAGCCTCATAGGTCTTTTCCCATCCGTCGATCATACTGCAAAGCTTTGTTGCTTTTCCCAGGCAGACAGGCAGGACTCCTGTCGCATCAGGATCGAGAGTTCCGGTATGACCTATTTTTTTCTGCCGGAGGATTCCCCGCAGTTTTGCCACCACATCATGGGAAGTAAACTGCTTTTCTTTTCTGATATTGAGTATACCATGGATCATTCTTTTGCTCCGTCCAACTGTTCCTCAACCAGTTCGGCAATATTCATGATAATGTCTCTGCGTTTTCCGTAGACCGTACATCCTGCCGCTTTTTTATGGCCGCCTCCGCCAAAGGACGCTGCTATTTTACTGACATCAAGACAGTCATCTGAAGAGCGCAGGCTGACTTTATAGGTACTTACTTCTTTCTCGTACATAAAGAGAGCACATTTGACCCCTTCCGTGACACGAAGCTGATCGATGATCCCGTCAAAGTCCGCCGGTTCGACTCCGTAAAAACTGATATCTTTTGCAGAGATAGAGGAAAAGATCATTCTTCCGTCCAAAGCCACCACACTCTCGATCAGCGCACGGCCAAGAATCTGATTCTGAAGATAAGTCTTTTTAAAGAAAGTCTCATCCTGAATCATCTCCGTATTGACGCCCTTTTCAATCAGAGCTCCTGCGGTTTCCATCACTTTTTTCGTTGTGTTGGAATGCTTGAAAACACCGGTATCATGAAGGATTCCCATATACAGAGCCTCCGCGCATCCCAGGGAAATACGATCGTAATCCAGCAGATCAAAGAGTATCTCACAAGTAGAGGAGGCTTCCGGCTCTATGAATGACAGATGTCCGAATCCTTTGTTGGTCACATGGTGATCAATACAGATCTTATAGCAAGACTCCTCGAAATATGTCTGATACTTCTCGAGTCTTTCCGGTTCAGAGCAGTCCAGGCTGAAATACAGATCATAGATTCTGCCGGGATCTTTTTCCTGAAGGATATTTTCCGCATTTTGAAGAAAGAGAAAATCTTTCCGAATCGGTTCCAGAAAAACATCCACCCGTTTTTCCGGATAGTTCTCTTTCAGGTAGGTACATAGTGCCAGGCAGGCTCCGACGCAGTCTCCATCGGGATTACTGTGCCCGGAAATACCGATGGTCGATGCATGTGCGATCTGATGGAACATTTCACCGACTAGATCAGGCATATTCAGTCCTCCTTTTTTTCTCTGGCATGGATCGGCGCATTGATCTCATCGATCTTTTTAGCCATATTGACACCGTATTCGATGGACTGATCCATGATAAACCGGATATCCGGTGTATTGCGAAGGTTGATGCTTCTGGCAAGTTCACGTTTGATATAACCGTGTGCGCTCTGAAGTCCGGCCAGGGTGTTTTCCCTTGCCTCTTCATCACCGTACACACTGATATAGGCTTTACATGTCTTTATATCCGGTGCTACCGCCACGTCCACCACCGTGGTCATGGGGGAAATCCTTGGATCCTTAATCTCTCTGGAAATGATCCGGGAGAGTTCTTTTTGTACTTCCGCGTTAATACGAGTGTTTTTTACACTGTTTTTTCTCACGCTTCATCACTCCTTCCCTATCTGGGAACCTCTTCCATCACGAAGGATTCAATCTGGTCTCCTTCTTTTATGTCATTATATTTTTCAAAGACAATACCGCATTCAAAGCCGGATTTTACTTCCTTCACGTCATCTTTGAATCTCTTTAACGAAGCAAGGTTCCCTTCGTAGATCACAATACCGTCGCGAATGATTCTCGCAGAGGAGTCCCTGGAGACAACGCCGTCGGTCACATAACAGCCGGCGATGGTTCCGATGCCGGAAGCTTTGTAGATCTGACGTACTTCCAGATGTCCCACAACTTTTTCACGATAAACAGGATCAAGCATACCTTTGATCGCTGCCTCGATGTCTTCGATGGCATTGTAGATGACACGGTAGAGTCTTAAGTCGACTTTTTCTCTCTCCACAGCAGCTTTTGCCAGGGCATCCGGGCGCACATTAAATCCGATGATGATCGCATTCGACGCGGATGCCAGTGTGACATCGGACTCATTGATCGCTCCTACACCACCGTGGATGACATTGATCTTCACTTCCTCATTGGAAAGTTTGACCATACTCTGACGTACGGCCTCCACGGAGCCCTGTACATCGGCTTTGACAACAAGATTAAGCTCTTTGACATTTCCTGCCTGGATCTGGTCAAAGAGATCATCCAGAGACAATTTGCTCTTTGTCTCTTCCAGCATTTTTTCTCTGCCATAGGCGATAAAGGTATCCGCTGTGCTTCTGGCCTCTTTCTCACTGTCATGAGCCATCATGACTTCTCCGGAGAAAGGCACATCATTCAGTCCG
>CACZNZ010000331.1 GCA_902782625.1 uncultured Lachnospiraceae bacterium
CCAGTAACACAATACTGCCGGAAGTTTTGCCGCATCAGGAAAAAAGATTCCGACTGTCCCTGTTAAAATGGCAAGAATCAGAAGAGGGCTCATGAGCGGCAGAAGCAATAGATTAAGAAGTATACTGTAAGGAGACCATTCATAATACAATTTTCCGATCAACGGTGCTGTTCCAAGAGCCAGACAGACGGTGTCGATCCATCCTGTTCTCAACATCCTTGTATAAAAAGGCCTGATTTCTCCTTCTGATAATGATTCTCTTTGGTGTAATTTTTCTTTTACCCATGGACAGAGGAAGCCAAGCACACCTACACAGGCAAAAGAAATGAGAAAGCCATGATCTAGAAGTCTGTCCGGCCGTTCCATCAGCAATAGGATCCCGGCCAGGCTCATGGAAGAAGGGAGATCATAGTCCATCCCAAAATATTGTGATGCCAGATAGCACCCATACATGATGGATGCCCGGACAATCGTACTCCCTCCCCCTGCAAAAAAAGTATATAGTATAAGAAAAAAGCATCCGAACAGACAAGATACCACATAAGAACAATGTCTTTTCCGTAAGAATCTGTAGAACCCTCCGCTGATGATTGCCACATGAAGGCCCGAGACGGCCAGCAGATGCGCCGTTCCATTTTCTTCATACAGTCTCCTGTCATCTGCCGACAGACCGGAGCGGTCACCAAGTACCATGGCATTCAGGATACCGGCTTCCTCCTTCGGCAAAAGATCGTGGTAGATATTCGCATACCTTTGTCGCAGTCTGGAAAAACAGCCTGCCAGGGAATCTTTCTTATATATTGTAAGGTCTTTTACATACAGATGATAATGGATGCCGCAGGCATATTCGTAGTGTTTCTGATGAAATTGTCCGGGACTGGTTGGCGTCTTTGGAATCTTTACCTGTCCTGTCATGGAAAGGATGTCTCCATTGAGAATGATACCTGCATTATCTACATAGGCTCTCAAATCATACCGTGTTTTAGCCAGGATTTGATTGGCTTTTTTGATATCGGTTACCAAAGCTCCTTTTTCTATAATAATCTGTATCTTTCCATCCTCTTTTTGTATCACCTGTCTGGCTTTTCCTGTCACACGAATGTCAAAGGATTCCTCTTCCGCTTTTTTGTTCAGAATGATCTGAAGAGGATCCGTATCACTGTACAGCGTGTCGGTTTCTTTACGTACAGCTCCGGCGATGACGGAACATCCAAGAAACAGTGCGATCAAAAAAAGGCTTTGCCTTTTCCTGCACCACAAAATGAGTACAGGAAGCAGCAAAGCCACAACAAACAAACCTCTGTATCCTGTCTGAATGACTACGGTTTCTCCAAGCACAAGTCCCATAAAAATAAGGAATAAAGGTCTTTTCATTTCACATTTAATTCAGGATTCGCAGAAAATACATTTCCGAAATCTTTGATATTGTTTAATTCATTTCTTTTTTTACCGTCGATTGTAAACTGGATCTGGTAGGCTGAATTCAGCGCAGTCAGTGTGTTTACCATGGAGTAAATGGTAACTTCTTCTTCCACGCCGGGAACAACCTTTTCGATCTCTTTGCTCAAATCGATATAACATACATTGTCTAAAATCTGAATCTGATTGATACGTAGCTCAACCGGGAGCGGACTGATATAACCTTTCTTATCGGTTGATTCCGGCGACTTACATAGTTCTTCAAGCGCCTGCTGTTCAATCGGTTTATTGGATTTACTGACGATCCTTTTTTTAACGGGAACAAGTTTTGTCCCTTCCTCATTGGAATAATAAAGCGTAACAGTCTGATCTACTTCATTGACCTCATTCTCTCCTTCAATCAAAAAAGTGTCCTTTGTCATTAGTCCGGCCGGCATTTCATCGGATCCAAGCAGATCTGCTCCATTGACAGAAAATGATACGGAATCCACTCCTTCGATTTGAATCAATGATTTGACAACAGCTGCTCTCATCAGTGCTTCCTGGATATTAGTCTGATCATAGTAGGCTTCTCCAAAATCTATATTGACATTCCCGTCTTGGATCACTGTCTTTTCAATGATTATTCCTTGCAGCAATGCTTTATACCGGTTCGTATTATCTTCTTCCGTATCAGAAAGACGGAACAATACTTCAGAGACAGATTTTTCAATATCTTCAGGATTTGTCAGGACGTAATCGACCTTTACAAAACCGTCTTCTGCCGGATTGGAATAGTAGAGCCATATCACATTTTTATCGCTTGTCTGATTTTGGGGTGTTCCTTTCTGGCACGCTGTCAGCAGACCTGCCAGAACCAGGACAATTAACCAATATATAGCCTTTTTCATCATGAAGGCCGCCTTCCTTATTGTATTGTTTACGGAATATAGTTCAGCGGAACGCGGATCGTAAAAGTAGATCCCTCACCTGGAACACTGTGTACCTTGATCGATCCTTTATGAAGCAGCAGTACCTTTCTGGTGATAGCAAGCCCCAATCCTGTTCCACCGGTCTCTCTCGACCTTGCCTTATCCACTCGGTAAAACCGTTCAAAAATCTGCTCCTGACAGTCTTCAGGAATGCCGCATCCGGTATCCTTCACACGGATATAGAAAAACTTATGATCGGCATTGAGCGTGACATCCACGTTGCCACCATCATCGTTGTATTTGACAGCATTTTCAATCAGATTGTTACAGGCAAGAGCAAGTTTAACCTCGTCAACTTCAGCCGTAACCGGACGCAAAGTTTCAAGATGAATTGTGATGTCTCTTTTAGCTGCAATGGGTGATATCCTCTTTAAAAGGACATTCAACAGTTCATTGATATCGGTTTCTTTGATATTGAGTTCATCCTGTTGAGGCTTGTCCATCTTTACCAGATAAAGAAGATCAGTGATGATCTGGTTTTCTCTGTCGATTTCATGAGCGATATCTTCCATAAACTCTTCATAGAGTTCAACCGGTACATTTTCCTGAGATATCAGGGAATCTGCAAGAATTTTCATTGAAGTAATCGGCGTCTTTAACTCATGGGATACATTGGATACAAACTCCTGTCTTGAATTCTCCAGTTCTCTGTATCGGTTGATGATATGATTGAATGAATCCGACAGCAGAAACAATTCCTTAAAGCCCTGTCTGGACAGTTCTTCATCCTGATGCCCCTCTGCAATAGTAGTCAGTTCTCTTTGCATACTGCCAAATGCTGATTTGATCAATGCAACGATCAAAACAGCAAGAATCAGAAACAGAAGAAAGAATATTCCAATTAGTGTTGCACGCTGATTCCCCAGATAATCATACAGTTCATTCTGATCGTACAAAGATGCCATGGCAACGATCACACCCTGAACGTTATCTTCTCCTGAATCGATCTGTGTCATTACCTGAATGTAGCCAGGACTGATCTTACGGAACGGGACAGCCGAACCGCGAAGAGAGTGAATCGTCTCTCTGGTAAGAAGGTACTGTCCGCAGTTTTTCTGATAGGTATCCGTAAGAATCTTGAACTGGTCGTCTAAAATAATCACACGTCCACCGAAAGAATTGGCAAGCTGTATCACTTCATTGACATTCGATTCATCCGTTGTCCCATTCTCCATCATGCTATATGTATCCATTTCACCCGTAGCAATCCGGTTGGCGAGTATATTACATTGTCTTTCCACAGAAGCAGCTCTCTTCTCCAAAGCCTTTTTCCCGTATGAACTTACAAGATACCCCATTCCTGCAAAGAGCAGGATTACAGACAGTATCATGATTAAGATTCCTACGCAAAAACTCAGGGGAATATGCTTAAGATACTTTTTCATCGACTGCTAATATCTCCATTATTCACGAAAAACCGCTTAAAAAAGCGGTCTTTTGTGTTCTTTATCCCTCAAAGTAGTAGCCTACGCCCCACTTTGTGTGTATATAAACCGGTTCTCCAGGATTTCTCTCAATTTTTTCCCGGAGTCTTCTGATATGAACATCAACGGTCCGGACATCCCCAGGATAGTCATAACCCCACACAATATTCAGAAGATTCTCTCTGCTGTATACTTTGTTTGGATGGAATGCCAGCAGTTCAAGCAGATCATATTCTTTGGCTGTCAGTCTGACTTCCCTGTCATCGACAAACACTCTTCTGCTGTCACAGTCGATCTTCAGTCCATCCTTCTCAAAAATCTTTTTCTTTTCATCTTCGGAAGTCTTTCTGGTACTCCGACGCATGATCGCTTTGATTCTGGCTTTAACTTCCAGTATATTAAATGGCTTGGTGATGTAATCATCGGCACCGTATTCAAGGCCCAGGATCTTATCCATATCGTCCCCTTTGGCCGTCAGCATAATGATGGGCATATTTGAAAATTCCCGGATTCTCTGACAAACCTCAAATCCGTCCATCTTTGGCAGCATGACATCAAGAAGAACGATATCATATTCTGTCTTTTTTGCCATCTCCAGAGCCTCTTCCCCATCATAGGCACAATCCACTTCCATATCATCCTGAACAAGAGAGAACTTAATTCCCTTTACGATCAGTCGTTCATCATCAACAACCAATACTTTTTTACCCATAATCCACCTCAGCTAACCGTAATGTGCTCTTTTATTTTTGTAAATATTCCGTCTCCGATTCCGGAGACATTCTTAATATCTTCTATGGAAGAAAAAGAACCGTGGGACTCACGATAGGTAATGATCTCTTTTGCCCTGGATTGTCCGATTCCCGGAAGAGTATGAAGTTCTTCCTCCGATGCCGTGTTGATATTGATCCGTCCATCTTTTGTATCTGTCTGCCCTGCAGCCAAATCAACTGCAGACGCTTCCTGGACGGATGGTATGTCAATCTGCATTCCATCCTCTAATGGCAAGGCCAGATTCCATGCTTCCTGATCAGCCTCTTTTGTAAATCCTCCTGCTGCTTTTACGGCATCAACCGCTCTTGCGGCAGCGGGGAGTCTGTAGACATCAGGATGTTTCACACATCCGCATACGTAGACATAGATCTCTTTTTTCTCCTGTGAAGAGACTTCGCGAACTGAGGTAGATTGCTCTGCTGCAGTGGAAGGAACATATTCACGAAAATGAGACGGGGAAAGAGAACAGCCTGTTGTAAGAAGCAACAAACTCATCCGGAAAGCAATTTTCAGGAATCGATACATGAATAAGACACCTCCTTAAAACATATCAGTAAATGTGTCATTCATCATACCGATTTACAGAAGAATCATATCATTCCCTGATTCCATAGCATATTAATAATAACTAATTACGGGCAAAAAAACAAGGGGGATAGAAAATATTCTCCCCCTTTTTCTACTATAAAAATATTTAATTATTCTGACTAAAAATATTCTCAAGAATACCAGTCATTTCATCGATATGATTCTTCTCAATAATAAG
>CACZNZ010000332.1 GCA_902782625.1 uncultured Lachnospiraceae bacterium
CTTTCATCAATAAGCGCACAGGTAAGCGGAAATACCGGTGGATATGAATACTTCAAGGCAACAGTGGAGAACCCTCGGGATTCAGATTTCGTTGAGTGGGAAAACCCTCCTGGAGCATCTTTCAGCGATGATAACGGAGTCACATGGGATCTGAGTTCTGTTGGAATGCTTGAAGAGAATACCACATACAGGATCAGATTCAAGGTTTGGCCTAGCCAGGAAGCTTATGATCTTATCGCTAACCTTAATAACGGAACCGTAAGCTACGATTCTTTGGATGAAGATGTAAAGGATCAGATAGATAAGACAGGCAATACATATTACCTTAAAACGAATACACACCTTAATACAACATATACATACAAGGGTCATACTTATACTGATCCTGGTGATAAAAAAGATGGAAAACTTTTTCTTGAGTCTGAAGAGATGACTGTAGAAAAGGATTGGAAAGATGACATCAACATTCGAAACAGAGCAGATGCGGTTGAGTTCTACCTAAAAGTAAATGGTAAGTACTATCAGAAGGATGGTACCTTCTCTGTAACTGCAGATTCGAACACCTATACCATCATGGTCGATGCGGAGAAAGATTGGAAGAACTCCATCTATATCGCACCTGGTTTTGTAAATGGAACTACGCTTCTTGAAACAGGCCATGAATATACATTGGAAGAGCATGCCGCGTATATCTATCTGAAGAATGATGATGGCAGCTTCGTTAGGGATGAAAATAACAATCCGGTAATCGATCCTAACGAGACTTATAGCAGCTATTCCATGGATTTCAAATCCCAGACAGTACGTCCGATGGAAATTGATGGACGGATGTATTATCTGGTTCAGATTGATGAGGATAACACAGGTGAAGGAAAGACTAAATATGTCATCGATGACGAAAACAAGATCGTAAAACCTGCCAGCGGAAGTGATGAGGCGAACTACTATTTGGCAGGATCAGGTTCTGGCGGAATCACAGGAACGAACTACAAGACAGCCGAGCTTGATATCACCAAGATCATCGACAGCAGTAAGTCGGACAAGACAGCAGAACAGCTGGATAATGAAGAGTTCACCTATGAGGTCGAATTTGTAGTTCCGAATGATGTTCCGACATCTGATCTTGCCGGTATCAATTACTGGATCTACACACCGAGTGAACATATAGAGAAAAAGACCTGGCCGCTGCCTGAATATGGTCCAGACGAACCGGGAAGCGGATATGGTCCGACAGGTTATACAACCAGTGTAGAGTATGCAGGAGCGAAGAACTCAACTTCAGCGAGCGGACATACAGTTACTGCAACTGTTACTATCAAGCGCAATCAGGTAGTCCGTTTCACAAACCTGCCGACCGGTACAACTTATACTATTGTTGAGTCCGGTGCTAATGGTGGTACTGTAAATAGCGAGGGATATACTATTGACAGTGTCAAGTCTACAAATGGTACTTCAGGCACGGAGACGATTGAGAACGATAAGATAACCGGCACGATTACGGAACCTAATACACGTTATTACAATCAGTACACTAATGTATTAGAAGCAGTTGATGTTAACCTGGAAGGTATCAAAAAGCTTGATGGGTACAAGTGGTCAGGTGAAACATACACATTCAATCTGACTTCAGGAACAAACACTGATCCGATGCCTTATGACAATAGTAATAAGAAGGTTACCAGTGTTGATTACACTGGAGAAACAGACTCCTCTGCAAGTGTAACAGAGCCATTCGGACGGATTCGTTTTACAGCACCTGGAACATATACTTATACCATCACAGAAGTAGATGAAAACGGTAAAACGTCTGGCGAAATTTCTGATAATATCACACTTGGCGGTCCGGTAACATTTACAGTTTCTGTAGCAGAACAAAATGGTAAGCTTGTTGTTACAGAAGTTGAGGGAACTGACTATAATTCAGAAACAAGTACTATAACCGCTACTATAACTAATAAGGTAGAAAAACTTAATATTGATGTTAAGAAGAACTGGGTTGATAACAATAACCAGGATGGCGTCAGACCTGCAGAACTTGTAGTTAAGCTGCTGATCGATGGTGTAGAGACAGGAAAAACAGTAGTATTAAATGCTGCTAATAATTGGAGTGCTAGTTTTGAGGGCCTTGATAAGTATGATAATGGTACAGCTATCAGTTATTTAGTTACAGAGGTACTCGATACTGCTGCTTATGTTGCAGATAGTATAACAGTAACACCTACAGCTAAGGACGATGGCAATCTTGAGGCTGAATTCAC
>CACZNZ010000333.1 GCA_902782625.1 uncultured Lachnospiraceae bacterium
CAATGCAGCACTGGTTTCGATTTCGACAATTTCCTCGGGAGTAAAGAGTTCTTTCTTTACATCTTCCCAGCTGTCGCCAATGGCGCTGTTATTAATCTTTTTCATTATATTAATCCTCCCTTAATCCTTTCTCGCGAAGGTCTTTGACTTCACGAATCGCCTGATCAATCTCTCTCTGGGGCGTTTTTTGTGTTTTCTTTGGGAAGGCATGGAGTAGGACGAACATGCCTTCAAACCAAGCCACGAAGAATATTCGGTTGCTTCCCGGGCGGAGTTCCCAGATGTTGTACTCCTCATTAATCTTTTCAATGTAGTTCTTGTTGAGGGCAAAACCGTCTTTAGCAAGAAGTTGGATATAACTTGCTATCTGCTTCGCTTGGATCCTCGCAGTTTTCCCTTTCTGACTTTGTATTTTCTTGATGTACTCCTTTGCTGGTTGGACACCGGAAGGATCCTTGTAAAATCTAATGTCGTGCATTAGGGCATTCCTCCTTTGTCACACACATAATAACTTATTAGTTATTATGTGTCAAGTGCTTTTTCATCTACTGCCCTGCTAACAGTTTTGCTGCGGAATATGCATTCAATCATGGAATTGATTACATTACAGAATGAAAATGATAGAAAAACGGCACTTCTATTTTTATTTCGATTCTCCAAGAATGGGAGAAGAAATACGAGTGTTGTTAGACGTGGTTTTTGAAGAGAACCCATATCTTAAGGTTGTCGAGAAAGAAATAGCCAATAGCCTTTTATTGAGTGAAGGCGACAATCTGATGGTAAGGATTCCTGATAAGATGGTGTGGAGGAAGTAGGTTCGACGTCTTTTTTAGGGGTTGGTGCTTTAGCAGTTTAAAAGGGAAAAGTAAATAATCCGGTTGACATCCTTTTGACTGAACCTTATACTAAAATATGGCAAATTGTAGCCATTTGTATATAATTACCTGGGGGATATTGTCAGGCTGCATTTGCCCTTATGGCCCAGCGGGAGACTGACTGGGAATGAGAAAAAATCACTGCAAGACTCCGGCACGAAGTACTTACTCGGTTGGTGAGGGTGGTGTTACAGCCTGGTTCCAGCTGATTGTTTTAAGAAATGCAAAATGATCAGCGGGCGGAGCTTATGCTTTTCTGACCAGGACGTAACAGATCAAGGAAAAACAAAAAGAGCTATTCGAAACATGCGTTAACAAAGAAGGTGAAACACTAAGAATGGTTCTTTTTTCTTGCAGAATGAAAAACTGCTCCGAAGAACAGGAAGATTGACAGACTGCGGGTTTTTGTCGAAAAACTCTGGTAATTTAGGGGGAAGGTTGGTTACAGTCATGAAAAATCGAGTATTATCAGTTGTTATATTATTGGTTATGTGCTTTTCTTTCTGCGGAAACGCATTCTCAGAAGCATCGGAAGCAGACCAAAAAGCCGAGAAAATATTCAGTGGGCTAGCCCAAAGTTATAACAGTGCCTTAGCGTATCTGGAATCACTACAAAAAATGATGGACAAAAACAGTGCTTCCGGGAATCGTGTTACAGAAAAACCAGATGCCTTTTGGTTCTATGACTTTTTGGATATACTCAATAATACAAGGACTTATACAAGATTATTCCTTTTCGCAAAAGAAGTGCGGCCGGATGCAGAAGACACAAAGACGAGCTTTATCTATGATACATTAATCGTTCCGGTTTACGAAGCATATAATAAAAATGGCTATACCAGTGATGGTTTGACATCAACGCTTATTTCTATCAACAATATGATCTGGCGGGATGAAGAAGCACAGGAACGAATGGAAGAGCAAAAACAGGCTTTGCGGCAATTCAGAAAAGATTATCCGAATTATGAACTTTTAGCGGACCTTCAGGATCTGTATAAGACGACGTTCAATATTGTGGACTACTCTTACAATGAAAGAATCGGTACAACTGAATCCTCATGGGCAACAAAGATACAGGAATACCAGGATATAAAACGGAATTTGCAAGGCTCTTTCGATATGTATTTTGATTGGCCGGACAGCCTATATTCCGGCAGCCTGGAATCATACAGGGATTTTTATGTTACATATTGGAAAGAAGCCCATGATTCGCCACCAAATCAAAATGATTCCGAAACGATTTCTCACCCCACCTATCTGTCGCTTCATGCAGGCGTACAACTCGGAATGACAATCCGTGAAGTCGTACAGGCTGAGGTTGACGCAGGGAATACAGTGGTCAATAAAGATCCGAAAGCGGGAGGAATAGCAATTTCACCGGATGAAGCTGAAACAGTGAATTTATCCTTTGGCATGCTATACTATTATGGTGAATTGGCGGGGGGAAATAAGAAAAGCCACGCGAACTATAAATTTGACGGCCAGCGGATTCTGAATGCTGTGAATTATTTCATAAACAGTTCCAAGAATGACGGCAGAAAACTGTATGATCAGATTGAAAAGTTGCTGAAGGAGAAATATGGGGAACCGAGTACTTCGGCAGCCACAAAGACCAGGCTGGATGTTTCAGCAGAGGTCTCCAAAGTATCGAGTTATAAGGACATGGCCAGAATTGCGGATTTTTCACAGTGGATTGTGAACCAGACTGACGGAATCAGTATTTTAATAGAGCATGTTTATCAGGCGTCTTCATCCAACGGGGAATACAATTTCGTGAACTATGCGATACTTGATGAAAGCAGCAAGGGGAAATCAATTGGAGATGATCTTTGAGAAAACATATGAGGATGAAAGCGAAAGCGGGTTGGCACGTGTAACGGAAATGAAAGCACTGGAAATAAAGATAGAGAAAGCCCAGGCGATGAAAAAAAGAAAAAAACTCGAAAACTCGGTGCGCCCAGCAAAGGGCATGACATACAAGCGGGTGGAAACCCCGTCCGGAAAGGTAAGAGCCATACCACCGGCAGCGAACTCTGTGCAGCTGGCGGCAACGCCAGGTGTAAAGCGTGGGAAGTGAGGCTGTAGGGATAGTATTGAGCACCGAAACCGAGCAAATCCATGGGCCGACGTATTCGAGTCTACGGAAGGCAGCACGGGAAAAGGCGATAAGGCAAGTCTGACCTGCCATGGCGGTGTCTAAGACCTATTCATGCAGTACAACGATGTCATGTCAACTGGGGAGAGCCCTCAGATTCCTCAAGAAGCCATAAGAGCAACGAGGTAAGTCGAGAGATGATGATCTGGCGGGCAGTCGGACAGTTCCATAGTACCGATGATGGAGAGTAATGCCTTCGGAGGGAAGGGAATTGCGAGTGGCAATATTCTCGGAGGAAACCGGTGCGATACTCAGCGATCGATAAGAGCCGGGAAACGAATTCCGGGAAGAAAACTGATGGACACACTGAGGTTCATCCAGATGATTCGCCACTTGGGGAGCCCGGTGCAGAAAAGCTGCACGCCGGGATCTACTGGGGGCGTGCCTCGCAAGGGGCACGTCTACCAACCATAAAAATCCGACTCGAATATCGATTCGATTATGCTTTTGTCCGGGGATCAAGCCGGTTGGTTAGCTTTGCTGCCATGGCAATTTCATTATTTCAGAAAAATGCCATGGCAGCATAGTTGGCCAA
>CACZNZ010000334.1 GCA_902782625.1 uncultured Lachnospiraceae bacterium
CTTGCGATGTCATTTCTAACTTTTTTCAACAGCGAAAAGCCAATTCTGTTTCCGGATATCACCTATTCATTTTATGATGTCTGGGCAGAACTGTTCAGGATTCCTTTTGAAAGGATACCGTTAAATGAAAGGTTTGAGATTGAACCGGAAATGTATTGCCGGGACAATGGAGGAATTATTTTCCCGAATCCCAATGCACCGACAGGCGTTCTGATGCCCCTTACACAGATTCGGCAGATACTTACCGACCATCCCGATGTCATTGTGATCGTCGATGAGGCTTATATTGATTTTGGAGGGAAGAGCGCAAAACCTTTGCTTGACGAATTCGAGAATCTTATCGTTGTTCGTACATTTTCAAAATCCCGAAGCCTTGCAGGAATGAGAATCGGCTATGCCATGGCTGCAGCCGGGCTGATCAAAGCGCTTTCAGATGTGAAATATTCCTTCAATTCCTACACGATGAACCTCCCTTCCATTCTGGCAGGGAAGGCGTCTATCGAAGACGAAGCATATTTCAAGGAGACGACGGATCATATCATCAGAACCAGAGAATGGTTTAAGAAAGAGATGGACGGACTGGGATTTGTCTTCCCGGATTCCATGGCAAACTTTTTGTTTGTCAGACACCCGGACCGGGAGGCTGCCGATATTTATAAAGCGGCAAAAGAGGAAGGGATCTACCTTCGCTATTTTGCAAAACCCAGGATTGATCAGTATCTGAGGATCACCATCGGAACGGAGGAAGAGATGAAGAGACTTCTGTCGTTCCTGAAAAAATATCTGGAAAAATAAAGATAAAGGCTTATTGGCAATCTGTACAAAAATAGTTACAGTCGCGAAATAAAGATAGTAATTCCCTATAATTTGAGGTAAACTATACATATTAACAATGACGGGAAAAAGGGAACTATAAGGAGGATTACTATGAAAAAGATTTTGTTTGCGGCATCGGAGTGTGTCCCGTTTGTCAAGACGGGAGGACTGGCAGATGTAGTCGGGGCACTGCCAAAAGAATTTGACAAAGAAGAGTGGGATGTAAGGGTTATATTACCTAATTACCGCTCTATTCCAGAGGAATATCGTAATAATTTTGAATATGTAACACATTTTTATATGGGAGTAGGTCCTTTGAATCCCAACCAGCATGTAGGGATCATGAAGTATGAACTGAGTGGGATTACCTATTATTTTATCGATAATCTTGAATATTTCGGTGGGGATGGGATCTATTATGATACACAGGCGGATGTGGAGAGATTCAGTTTCTTCTGTAAAGCGGTTCTTTCCATCTTGCCGGTTGTGGATTTCCGTCCGGATCTGATTCACTGTCATGACTGGCAGACAGGATTGATTCCGGTTTATTTGAAGACGGAATTCCAGGCGAACCCGTTCTTCTGGGGGATCAAAACCATGATGACGATCCATAATCTCCGTTTCCAGGGAGTCTGGGATATGGAGACCATGATCGGGCTGACAGGACTTCCGCGAGAATTGTTCACTCCTGACAAGCTGGAGTTCAACAGAAGCGGAAATATGTTAAAGGGTGGTATTGTATACTCCGATTTTATCACGACGGTATCCAATACCTATGCAGAGGAGATTCAGACCAACTACTATGGGGAAGGACTGGAAGGACTTCTGCATGCCAGAGATCAGAGCCTTTTTGGCATCGTGAACGGTATTGATTATACGCTCTATGATCCGAAGACGGATCCTGCTCTTTACAAAAACTACACGGTCCGTTCCTTCCAGTCCGGAAAAGCGGCGAACAAGAAGGCGTTGCAGGAGCAGCTCGGACTTGAAGTTGATCCGGATAAATACATGATAGGATTGATTTCGAGACTGACAGATCAAAAAGGACTGGATCTGGTTCGATATGCCATGGAAAGTCTGGTGGATGAATTCACCCAGCTGGTAGTCATCGGAACAGGAGATCCTGCTTACGAGGATATGTTCCGCTATTATGCAGAGCAGTATCCGGATAAGGTTTCTGCCAATATTCTTTATTCTGATGATCTTGCCCATAAGCTTTATGCGGCAGCAGATGCCTTTCTTATGCCGTCATTGTTTGAACCGTGTGGTCTGACACAGATCATTGCTTTCCATTATGGAACGGTTCCAATTGTCCGGGAGACAGGAGGATTGAAGGATACTGTGGCACCTTTGAACGAGTTTGAGGATACGGGAGACGGTTTCTCTTTTATGAATTACAATGGAGATGAACTGATCAATACCATTAACTACAGCAAATACATTTTCTTCGAGCAGAAAGAACTCTGGAAGAACATGGTGAAACGGGGTATGAAGAAAGATCTTTCCTGGGGTGTTTCGAAAAAGAAATACGAAGAGCTTTACAATACACTGATCGGAAGATAGTTGACATTTCATTATTTTATGATATATAATAACAAATCAGTATGAACATGAAGTAAAATCGTTGATGAGGAAGATATCCTGCAAAGATGTTTCCACAGAGAAGGACGTCGTCGGCTGAGAGCGTCTCGGGAACTGGCGGGCTATTACCACCTCGGAGAGATCCTTAATCGGATCCGGCCGGCACCGTTACCGCTTTAAACGAAGCTGATCTGTCTATAACAGATAAGCAGGGTGGAACCGCGAGAACATCGTCCCTGTATTGTGCGTGCACAATACAGGGATTTTTTTTGGTAGAATCATGAAGGACAATAAGAAGCAAGGACAATTCAAAAGCATCATTCAATTTTTAAACGGCAGGTATGGAAGAAACATTTTTCTGTTTTTCGAATTCCTGATTCTGGTTGCCTATATCGCAATGCCAGGATTATATTATAATCCCGAAGTGGATTATTTCTGGGACAGATTCTATGCGGATTCCCTGATCATCTGCGGAGGGTTATGGGTAATTCTGGTGGTGCTTACTATCTCAAGATGGGTTCCTGCCCCTAAGACGAATCGGATTCTCACGAACCTTGCCGGGATTCTCACACCACTGATTGCCTTTTTCTGGCTGGAGTTTTATAACGATATGCAGTTCTGGGCACCTATGAACAGGATTCCGATCTGGTATCTGTTTCTTGATTTTGTCGTGTACTATGTGGTTTATGCCGCTCTGGTGCTTTTGATCAATAATATCAAATGGGCATCCATTACCATGATATTTCTGACAGCTGTGTTCGGCATCATGAACTATGAACTGACGCTGTTTCGAGGAATGAGCTTTATTGCTTCTGATATCTTTTCTGCTCTGACAGCATTTTCAGTAGCTAATACATATACATTGCAGATCGATGTGGATACAGCAGAGTTTCTGATGCTTGCAATCGTACTTATCGCGGCGCTCCTTAAACTGAAAGCACAGAAGCTGTTTCTGTGGAAAAGCCGGCTGGCCTATGCACTTTTTTGCGTGATTCTCTGGGGCGGCTTTGTAAATGTGTATGTATTCAGTGATTACCTTGAGGATATCGGTGTGGATTTCCGTGTGTATCGTCCGCAGTTTAAATACCGTTTTTACGGGACGATGCTTACAACCATGCGAACCTTCGGATATCTGCATGTCAAAGAACCGGAGGGCTATTCCTACCAGAAGGTAGCTGATCTTACGAAGAGTCTCTCACAGGAATATGCTGCTGAACCCGATATTATTTCCAGGAAAAAGCCGAACATCATTGTGGTGATGAACGAGTCTTTTGCCGATCTTCAGACGATAGGGAAAATGGAACTCACAGAGGATTACATGCCATTTTTCCGGAATTTAAAGGAAAATACGATCAAGGGATATACCTATTCTTCTGTCTTTGGCGGGAATACAGCCAATACAGAATTTGAATTTCTCACAGGCAATACACTGGGTTTCCTGCCGGATAATTCGGTTCCTTATCAGCTTTTTCTCCGGGAAAAAACAGCGGGGCTGACCTATACATTAAAGGATCAGGGCTACGCCCCTTGTGATGCGCTTCATCCATACTACAATACGGGATACAGCAGGTATAAAGTTTACCCGCTGATGGGGTTTGACCGTTTTTTCTGCTCGGATGATTTCTCAGTGTTTACGCCAACGGTGAATTATCATATCACGGATGCAGCGAACTATGAGAAACTGATAGATATCTATGAAAATCGATCTGATAAGAATGCACCGTTTTATATGTTTAATGTCACAATGCAGAATCACGGGAGTTACAACGGAAGCCTTCTTGAAACAGGAGATCGTGTGAGGCTCAAAGGGGATCTTCAGTTTTATTCCAGAACCAATGAGTTCTTAAATATGATGCGGATGTCAGATGATGCTTTAAAGGAACTGGTACAGTATTTTTCAGGGGTCGATGAACCGACGGTCATTGTCTTTTTCGGAGACCATCAGCCGGATCTAGACGAAAGCTTTTATGAAAGGCTGCTTGGAAGGAAACTTGACGAAATTGAAGGAGAACAGTTGCAGCGGCTCTATAAGGTACCGTTTCTGATCTGGGCAAACTATGACATCGAAGAAAAGATTGTTCCAAGAACAAGCATGAATTATCTCTCGACTTACCTGGCGCAAGCAGCAGGAATCGAGAAAACAGATTATCTTCGTTTTCTGACGAAGATGAGGGAAGAGATTCCCGCAATCAATGCCCTGGGTTACTGGGGCGCCGATGGGAAATATTATGAGATTGATGATACGACTTCCCCTTATTATGAGAGGATCCATCAGTATCATTTGCTGGAATACAATAACATTTTCGGGAAAGAAGACCAGATATCATCATTCTTTTATATACAATGAATAAACCAGGAGGGAAAATTATGATTATTACACTGAAAGACGGATCAACAAAGGAATACGAAGGATCGATGCGCATCATCGATATCGCAAAGGATATCAGTGAAGGGCTTGCAAGAGTTGCCTGTGCCGGAGAAGTAGACGGCAAGGTTGCCGATCTGAGGACCGAGATTGACAGCGATTGTGAGCTGTCCATCTTTACCTTCCAGGACGATGAAGGAAAACTGGCCTTTCGCCATACAGCTTCCCATGTTTTGGCACAGGCTGTCAAACGCCTGTATCCGGATGCCAAATGTGCGATCGGACCGGCGATTGAAGATGGATTTTACTATGATTTCGATATGGCACCGCTTACCAGAGATGATCTGGATGCCATTGAAAAAGAGATGAAAAAAGTCATCAAGGAGAATCCTCCGATTGAGCGATTTGAGCTTCCGAGAGAAGAAGCAATCGCTTTGATGCAGGAGAAAAATGAGCCTTATAAAGTGGAACTGATCGAAGATCTTCCGGAAGATGCCGTGATCAGCTTCTATCGTCAGGGTGATTTCACGGATCTTTGTGCCGGCCCGCATCTGATGAATGTGAAAGCCATCAAAGCCTTCAAGCTGACTTCCTCCTCCGGAGCATACTGGCGTGGGGATGAGAAGAACAAAATGCTTACCAGAATCTACGGCACAGCCTTCACCAAGAAATCCGATCTGAAAGAAAGACTGAAATACTTAGAAGAGATCAAACTTCGTGATCATAACAGACTCGGACGTGAGATGGATCTTTTTACAACGGTTGATGTCATTGGTCAGGGACTTCCGCTGTTCATGCCAAACGGTACCAAGATGATCCAGAAGCTGCAGCGCTGGATCGAAGATCTGGAAGATTATGAGTGGGGGTATGTGCGTACCAGAACACCGCTGATGGCAAAATCCACGCTGTATAAAATTTCGGATCACTGGTATCACTACAAAGACGGAATGTTTGTCTTTGGCTATGAGAATAAAGAGGATCTGGAAAAGGCAGAAGAGGCTGATCGTGAGATCCGTGGCGTGCAGGATCTTAATCTGATTGAGAAAGATGCGGACAGCGATGCCTTTGCACTTCGTCCGATGACCTGCCCGTTCCAGTACTATGTATACAAGGCAAGGCAGAAGAGTTACCGCGACCTTCCTTATCGGATGGGAGAGACGTCAACCATTTTCCGTAATGAGGAGTCCGGTGAGATGCACGGACTGACACGTGTCCGTCAGTTTACCATTTCAGAGGGGCACATTGTCTGTACACCGGAACAGATCGAAGAAGAATTCAAAAACTGTGTCAGCCTGGCAAAATACTGCCTGACCACACTCGGACTGCAGGATGATGTGACCTATCGTATGTCGAAGTGGGATCCGGAAAATCCGGACAAATACCTGGGCACAGCAGAGGATTGGGACAAAGTACAGACTGCCATGAGAGAGATTCTCGATGATATCGGGCTTGACTATGTAGAAGCCGACGGAGAGGCTGCTTTCTATGGACCAAAACTTGATATTCAGGCAAAAAATGTATACGGCAAAGAAGATACGATGATTACGATCCAGCTTGATATGTTCCTGTCTGAACGCTACGATATGTATTATATCGATAAAGACGGAGAGAAAAAACGCCCGTTTATCATCCACAGAACATCCATGGGATGCTATGAAAGAACACTGGCATGGCTGATCGAGAAATATGCAGGTAAATTCCCGACATGGCTCTGTCCGGAGCAGGTACGTATTCTGCCTATCTCCGAGAAATTCCTGGATTATGCAGAGGAAGTGCGTAAAGAACTTCGAAGAAACGGCGTAGATGTTAACGTGGATACCCGTTCCGAGAAGATCGGTTATAAGATCAGAGAAGCACGTCTTGATAAGATTCCGTATATGCTGATCGTCGGAGCCAATGAGCAGGAATCCGGAAAAGTATCCGTAAGAAGCAGATTTGCAGGAGACGAAGGACAGATGGATCTTTCAGACTTCACTGCCATGATCTGTGAAGAAATCCGCACCAAGGCAATCCGCAAAGAAGAGGTTAAAGAAGAGGAATAATTGCAAATGCGTATCGTGTGATTTGTTGCAATAGACAAAACCCATTCTTTGTTGAAATTGTTCAAAAAAAGCTAAGGTTTACCATGAAAAGTTAATTTTTTTCATAGAAACAAATAAGACTGTATGATATAATCATGGTAGTTTCAAAGAATATGATTAGTTACAGGGGTTTTTCTGTAATAAAAGAAATAATATCGGTGAAGGAGCGGGAATATGGATATCAGAGAATTATTACCAAAAGATGCAGAAGGAAGATTGCGTATTATCCAGGAGACAGTTCCGGGACGTCAGATTACACTTGCACATGTAATTACCAGCCCGAAGCCAATCGTTTATCGTAAACTCGGGTTGAATCCGGATATCGATTTTGAACGTTCCGCAATTGGAATCATCACAGTAACTCCGAGTGAGTCTGCGGTAATCGGTGCGGATATCTCGATCAAGAGCGGAGATGTATATCTCGGATTCGTGGATCGTTTCAGCGGTACATTGATTCTGACAGGACGCATTTCTGCGGTAGAGTCTGCAGTTCAGGCTGTCATCCATTACTTCCAGACGGAACTTGGATATGCTACCTGTCCTGTAACGAAGAAATAATCTCTTTTATTTGCAGTATTGTAGACATGAAGGGTATCCGGATTCGGATACCCTTTCTTCATATGTTATGCAGGAGGGAATCCCATGGCAGCGATCAGCAATGACTGGGCAAAAGCCCTGGAAGGGGAGTACAAGAAACCATATTATAAAGAACTGTACCTGACACTGAATAAAGAATATCGGGAGAGAGAAATCTATCCTCCCGCGCAGGACATTTTCAATGCGTTCCACCTTACGCCTCTCCACAAAGTCAAGGTAGTAATCATTGGGCAGGATCCGTATCATAATACGGGACAGGCTCACGGACTGTGTTTTTCTGTGCGGCCGGGCATTGAGATTCCGCCTTCTCTGCAGAACATTTACCAGGAACTTCATGATGACCTTGGCTGCAGCATTCCCAATCATGGATGTCTTACAAGCTGGGCTAAGCAAGGGGTTCTGCTCCTTAACAATGTACTCACAGTGAGGGCCCATCAGGCACATTCTCATAAAGATATTGGATGGGAACCATTCACGGATGCCGTAATCCGTATCCTGAATGAGCAGGACAGACCAATCGTCTACATGCTCTGGGGCAGGCCCGCACAAAACAAAGCAGCGGCTGTGGACAATCCGAAACATCTGATCCTAAAAGCACCGCACCCAAGCCCTTTGTCGGCTTATCGCGGATTCTTTGGATGCAGACATTTTTCAGCAGCAAATGAGTTTCTGAAGTTTCATCAGATAGAACCTATAGACTGGCAGATTCCGGATCAGCCGGAATGATACAACAGGTGACAGCAAGGGTAAGGAGGTCATATGAAGGAAGTATTACAGCGTATGCAACAGGTCCACCATCTTTGTCCGCAGTGTATTTCATGTGCATTTAACAAATACAGCACCAAGTTCCCCGAGGATTGCCTGGAAGATCAGAAGGTACTCTATATGCAGCGAGTTATGGAAATGATGTCTCAGGCAGAACTTACCACGGCGATTCCGGTGCTGGTCCGCGACATCGATCAACTCAGGATTCAAATGTTCGGATTCACTGACGACTTCACAGAAATCAAAAAACATTTTAACGGGATTTTGCTTGAGAAAATCGATGATTTCAGAGAGAGGATTTCTCAGGCAGACGACCCGTTGAAGCTTGCCATGCAGCTTGCACTTGTGGGAAATTATATTGATTTCGGTGTGGCACCTGAGATTGACGAAACATTTCTTCATGAGCTTATAGAGGAAGCGGAGAAGAAGGATTTTGGAGAGGAGTCCTACCGACAATTACGTAAAGACCTGGAAAAAGGCGGTCTGCTGGTCTATCTGACAGATAATTGCGGCGAGATCGTCATGGATCGCCTGGTGATCGAACAGATCAAGAAGGAATACCCCGATCTTAAAATCAGTGTTGTGGTTCGCGGCCAGGATACCATGAATGATGCAACCATGGAAGATGCCATCCAGATCGGGATGGATCAGATGGACGAGATTGAAGAAATCGCCGGTAACGGAAACAACATTATGGGAACCTGGTTCCCGGAGGTTTCACAGGAAGCGGCAGCATTGATCAAAAAGGCCGATGTAATGATCGCAAAAGGACAGGCAAACTTTGAGACTATGCGTCTGTGTGGACTCAACGTTTACTATCTCTTCCTTTGCAAATGTGATCTCTACGCAGATATGTTCCATGTGCCAAAACTCTCCGGCATATTGATCAATGACCATGATCCACGCAATCAACCGTAAGCCTCGGAAAGCCAAAGGAGATGATAGAGTATGAGTTATGAAGTAATCGCTCTCGATCTTGACGGGACACTGACCAACGATAAAAAGGAGATTCCGCCGGCAACCAAAGAAGCATTATTTGCGCTGATGGAGGAAGGAAAGAAAGTCATCCTTGTTTCAGGACGGCCTGTATGTGGCGTGATGCCTGTGGCAAAAGAATTGAAGTTTGACCAGCTTGGCGGCTATGTCATGGGATATAATGCCGGGCAGGTCGTAGAATGCAAAACAATGAAGATCCTTCAGAACTATGTCCTGCCAGATGAAGTGATCGAACCGATTTTTAACATCGTGGAGGAATATCCCGATGTCTGCCTGACTTCCTATAAGGACAATAAGATTATCATCAATAATAAATCCAATCAATACGTAGAAGTAGAGGCCTACTCCAACAAAATGCCGATCGTCGTGTGCGAAGATTTCCTGAATGAACTGGAGAGACCTCTGAACAAACTGTTAGTCTGCGGTCCCCCGCAATATATCCCGGAGATCCTCGGAAGGATCGGGGAACAATTCGGAGATATTCTCAATCTGTTTCCTTCCGAACCATTTTTCGGAGAAGTGATGCCTAAGGGAATCGATAAGGGATATTCTTTAGGAGTCCTGGTAAAAAATCTTGGCTATCAGTCCAATCAGGTAATCGCCTGCGGTGACTCCGGCAATGATATTCCAATGATAGAATATGCAGGCCTTGGCGTTGCCATGGACAACGCATTACCAGAGGTAAAAAAGGCAGCAGACTATATTACACGATCTAACCAGGAAGAAGGCGTCCTGCATGTCATCAATCAGTTTATGAGGTAATTATACAGGAGAAGATCAAGCATGAGTACATTATCAGACTATATGAAAAGTAAAAAGAGCATCTCTGATGTTTTGCTGGTTTCCGATATTGACGGCACCCTGATGAACCGTGACAGCCTTGTCAGTGACGAGAATAAGGCAGCCGTGCAGGAGTTCATTGATATGGGCGGAAAGTTCTCCGTTTGCACCGGCCGAGTAATCGGATCCTCCGAATGGATCCATCTCCCGGTCAACATGCCCTCGATCCTTCACAACGGTGGATCCATCTATGATTACGAAAAGAAAGAGATACTTTGGACAGTTCCCATGCCAGATACAGTCAAGGATCTGATTCATGAACTATTACTCCAGTTCCCACAAATGGCATGGACCGTTTACACGCCGAAAGAGCAGATATATCTTCATCACAATTCATGGGCAGAATGGTTGACCAGCATAGAAGGCTGTGACCCGGACGCCATCGGAGAGAATCTTGAAGACATCAAAGACCCGATCATCAAGTTTGTTGTCCCGGCTGCGCCCGAAGAAATTGAGGAAGCCCGAAGTTATCTGGATAAAAAATTCACCCAGGAACCTAATCCCGGCGTCCTCTACGACGTCTCCCTTCCAACACTCTTTGAATTTACAAGTACGACGTCTGACAAAGGTTCTGCCTTAAAAGAACTTTCCCGGATGACAGGGTATGCACTGGAAGACATCATCTACATGGGAGATAACATGAACGATATGACCGCCCTGCAAAGTGCCGGCTTTGCCATCGTGCCGGCCAGCGGACATGAAGAAGCAAAAAAAGTAGCAGATTATATCACACTCGACCAGGATGAAAACATTATGATCGATGTGTTGAATGAGATAAAAAAAGGATTAGAATAAAAATCGCCTGTTGTTTCCTTCGGGCTTCGCTGTACTCAGAAAAGAAACCTGCCAAAGCAGGTTTCTTTTCTGAGTACACAGGCGCCCGGCGGAAAGCAACAGGCGGTTTTATTATATTAGGATAATTTAGTTTAAACTAATTGCTGTTTTTATTCTCCCATTTATTCCATGATTCGCTTCAGGATTCGGGCAAACCCCGGGCCAGAGAAGGGAAAGTGCCGCAAAAAGCGGCACGGAAGATATACATTCAATCAGTTTGCCCGAACCGGCCGGTAGCAGCGGCCGGTGGCAGCCGCCAGATCATATCAGGATTCGGGCAATCCCCGGGCAGGAGAGGGGAAAGTGCCGCAAAAAGCGGCACGGAAGATATATATTCAATCAGTTTGCCCGAACCGGTCGGTAGCAGCGGCCGGTGGCAGTTGCCAGATTCCATCAGGATTCGGGTAACCCCCGGGCCAGAGAGGGGAAAGTGCCGCAAAAAGCGGCACGGAAGATATATATTCAACCAGTTTGCCCGAA
>CACZNZ010000335.1 GCA_902782625.1 uncultured Lachnospiraceae bacterium
AGTATATTCCGGAGGAATCCTGTTGTAATGATGTATCCGGGCAGATATGAGATCAAAGAGAAAATGACGCTGCGGTTGTTTGAACGGCTGGACGATGACAATTATTACCGGGCATTCCCGCTGGTTGAAAGGAGAATTGGAAATGATTATTAAAGAGCTCTTTAAAAAAGATATTACCCGTCCGATCCAGGGCGTAGTAACGATAGGAAATGAGAATGAAGAGCAGAAGTGGCAGGAACTTGAAGAGTATGTCTGCACTGATGAGATTACAAAATCTTTCCGTACATTCTTTCGCAGATATCGCGAGTCCATCAACAATCCGACAGAGAAGATCGGCGTGTGGATTACCGGTTTCTTTGGATCCGGTAAATCTCACTTCCTGAAGATCTTGGGCTATATCCTTGAAAATGAGGAAGTGGCCGGCTGGGAAGCTGTAAAGTATTTTGAAGACAAGATCAAAGACCAGATGGTGCTGGCAGATATCAAGACCTGTGCAAAAGCAAATAACAAGGTCGTTCTCTTCAACATCGACAGCAAGGCAAAATCCGATTCCAAGACCAGAACGCAGGCCATCATGGATATCATGCTCAGAGCCTTTAATGAGTCTGTAGGATACTGCGGTACCAGTCCGTGGGTCGCTGATCTGGAACGTACTCTGGATAATGAAGGCAAGCTGAAGGATTTCATTACTAAGTTTGAAGAGTATTCCGGCCGTAACTGGGAACAGACCAGAGCCAAGGCTCTGCTGAACCGTGATTATATTATCAGGGCACTGGTTGCTTCCCGCGATATGAGCGAGGAAAGCGCAAAGAAGTTCATTGAAGATCAGACCAAGAACTTCACGAATACCACAGAGGAATTTGCAAAGATCGTAGATGACTACTGCACGAAGAATAAGACACGCGTTATCTTCCTCATGGATGAAGTGGGACAGTTCATCGGTGATAATACGCAGCTGATGCTGAACCTGCAGACCTGCGTCGAGGATCTTGGAAAGTTCTGCCGCGGTCAGGCGTGGGTAGTTGTTACATCCCAGCAGGAACTGAAGGCGATGATTGACAGCACCAAGGATAAGCAGCAGGACTTTTCAAAGATTCAGGGTCGTTTCGATACCAGGCTGCTCCTAAGCGGTGCCAATGCGGATGAGGTTATTAAGAGACGTATCCTTGAAAAGAAGGATATCGCAGAGACTCCGCTCCGTGCATTATATGATGCCAACAGCAATAAGTTGTCACAGCTGATCCTTTTCCAGGCAAAGCCTACATGGTCCGGGTATAAGGATGCTGACGATTTTAAGAACGTGTATCCGTTTGTATCCTATCAGTTTGAGCTACTCCAGAAGGTGTTCGAGGCAATCCGTGAGCACGGCATGAGTGAAGGCCGTCACCTGTCTCAGAATGAGAGATCCCTTCTTTCAGCTTTCCAGAATTCAGCGAAGAAGGCTGCCAATCTTGATTCCGGAATCCTGGTTCCGTTTGACAGCTTCTATTCCACCATTGAGGAATTTATCGATTATGATATCAAGACTGTTTTCTCCAATGCGGAGAGAAGAGCCGGGCTAGATGGTTTCGCCATCCGGGTGCTTCGTGTGCTCTTTATGATTAAGCATGTGAAGGAGATGCCGGCAACGATCGATCGCCTGGCAACGCTGATGGTGGATAACATCAATGCGGATAAGGCGGCGCTGAAGAATAAGATTTTCGAGGCGTTGCAGCAGCTGGAGGAAGAGACGCTGATCCAGAAGAACGGTGAAGAGTACGACTTCCTGACCAATGCAGAGCAGGATGTGAATAAGCAGATCAATAACTCTGCTTACAACGAAGGCGAAGTGCAGCGCACCATCTTCGATATCATCTATGACAAGGTGCTGGAAAGCAATAAGTACAGATATGAAGGGCGCTACGATTTCGGCTTGAACCGCTATGTGGATTCTGAGATAAAGGGATCCTTTAGTCAGGACAGCATCACCATCAAGGTGATCACACAGTTCTCTGGAATGCGTGATGAAACAGAATTCCAGGCAGAGTCTGTCCGTTCCAATTCCATTGTAGTCGATTTGACAGAGGGGACATTTATTGATGAACTGATCCGAGCAAATAAGATCGCAACCTTTAAACGTAATAATAGCGCTTCTATGTCCGCAGCCCTTACAGAGATCATGAGTAAGAAATCTGCGGAACTTTCCGACCGCATTAAACGTGCAGAAGATATTATACGTGCATCCCTTCGGACGGCTCCAATCTATCTCTCCGGGACAAAGCTGGATATTAAACAGAAGGATGGGAAAGACCGCTTGCAGGATGCTTTAAAGGAGATGGTGAAGCATGATTATTTCAAGCTCCCGCTGGTGTCGTATTTCTATCAGGATCAGAGAAGCATCCTCTCCATGCTGAATGATAACAACCTGACCTTAAGCGGAGATGATCTGTCCGGCGATTCCAATTTCGGTGCTTATGGTGAGATTACGACTAAGGTTAAGGATGATATGGGACTTCACAGGAAGGTTACTGTGAAGAGCCTTCTGGACCATTTTTCCAAGAAACCGTATGGATGGCGTGATCTGGATATACAGGGCATGATTGGTGTGCTGTGGAAGCATCACAAGATCCAGATCCTTATTCATGATAATGAAGTGGATGAGCGCAACACATCTTTCAAGAATGACCTGGTACGAAAGAATAATACAGATACAATGGTAATCCGCCTGCAGGAGAAGATCGATGAGCAGGTTCTGTATGCTGTAAAGCGCATCATGTCAGATGTTTATTCGGAAAACCTTCCGTTGGAAGAAAGCAAACTGAAGGAAGGCGTAGTTTCCTTTTTTACCAGAAAGAAAGATTTCTTAATCGGACTGAAGACAAAATACGGATCCGAATATGCCGGCTGCAGTGCGGCTGCCGAAGTGTATAAAGACTTCGACGCTATCCTACATGCTTCTGATACGCTGTCCATCTTCCAGGAGATCATCGACAGAAAAGAGAGCCTGGAAGACAAGGCAGAGACGCTGGAACAGTTGGAAGCATTCTACAAGGATGGCAGCAATCAGCAGAAGAATTATCAGGATGCAAAGGACATTTGCAGATGGTATGAACAGAACTGCTCACTGCAGAATCTGTCCGGTCTTGAAGATATCGTCAGGCAGATGAATGACATCATCTCTCTGGATATGCCGTTTACCAGAATGAATGAGTTAGCAAACCTTGTCTTCCAGGCGAACGCTGCCAAGGAAAAAATCCTTGATGAAAAGCTGGACCGTACGAAGAAAGCGGTGGAGAGAGACAGGGATACTGTAAGCCGTGAACTGGCCGATGCTCTTGGAGCAGATCTTAATGATGATCAGAAGAGCCGTATTCAGGATAAGGCTGCCGAAGTGCTGGCTCAGTATGCTGAGTGGCTTGGGTCACTCAGCCGTCAGACTGCAAATATGGATTCCTATGTAACAGCAAGTGCGAGTAATCTTTCGGGATTCCGTCGTTTCATTTCGACTGTGATGAGTGAAGGAAGTGATATCCCGGTACGCGCAAAGAGAGTCCGCATCATTGATTGTGTTCCTACGGTCAATAAGAAGGTAAAGACGGCGGCCGATGTAGATGTGGTGTTGAGTGCTATTCGCGAGAAACTGCTGGCTGAGCTGGAAAATAATGACGAGATCGATCTGGGATAAGGAGCAGGCAAATGGATAAACGAGTATTACAGACTTATTCTACATGGGCAAAAGAAAACCTTGAGAACCAGATCGAGGTTTCTCTGAAGGCTCTTGGAATCAATAGTGATAAAGATATAAAAAATGCAAAGAAAGTGGGCGACGTCACCACGATCGAGGGTGATCCCACATCCTATCCTGCAGACCTGTATGGGAAGAGAGAATCCATTATCAATCTTATAAAACGAAACGGATACCGGAATATCATCGAGGAATTTGCCTATACATGGTTTAACCGGTTTGTTGCCCTGAGGTTCATGGAAGTTCACGGCTTCCTGCCGCATGGCTTCCGCGTACTGTCCAATCCGGCAGGGGGGATTGAGCCAGAGATCCTTAAGAATCTGAATCTGGTGAAGGATGATCTGAAGCTGGATATAAACCTCTGCAATGAATATAAACAGCAGGGAAAAATAGAGGAACTATTTCGGCATGTACTGATCAAGCAGTGTAATGTACTGTCCGGGATTCTGCCGATGCTCTTCAGCTCTGATATGGGTTATTTGGAACTTCTTCTGCCGACTAATCTCTTAAAGGGTGAAACTGTCATTACCAGACTGAATGAGATTCCGGAAGAAGCCTTCATGGAGGATGTAGAAATCATCGGCTGGATGTACCAGTTTTATATCTCTTCCAAGAAGGATGCGGTATACGCTTCCAAGAAAACAATCACAAAAGATACACTACCAGCGGTAACGCAGCTATTTACGCCGGACTGGATCGTGCGCTATATGGCGCAGAATTCTGTGGGGAGACTGTGGCTGGAAAGCTATCCGAATTCTTCACTCCGTTTTGAGATGAAATACTATGTCGAGGATGCAGAGCAGACTCCGGAAGTGCAGAAGAAGATCGAAGAAATCAAGTATAAAAATGTGAATCCGGAAGAGATCCGTATCATCGAGCCATGCTGCGGTTCCGGCCATATCCTTGTCTATGTATTTGATCTGCTCTACAAGATGTATGAAGAGCGGGGATACCAGAAGAGGGACATCCCGACATTGATCCTGAAGAATAACCTCGTGGGCCTTGACGTTGATAAGCGTGCGGCTCAGCTGGCATCCTTTTCGCTGATCATGAAGGCCAGGAGCGTAAATAACCGATTCTTCAATGATCAGTATTATGAAACTCCACATGTTTATGAAATGCAGGATTCCAAGCTCTTAAAGGAACTGGAATACCGTAAGCAGCTGAAGGATTTGAACCTTCTGAATGACGAAGAAACAAAACTGATCACCTATTTGGTTGACACATTTGAAAACGGAAAGACCATCGGATCATTGCTGAAAGTGAAGCCGATTGATTTTGCACGTCTGAATGGAGCGTTGGATAAGATCTCAAAGAATGCAGTTTCGAACCTGTTCAATATCGAGTTCCTGAACATGGGAATAAAGCGGCTGAGGGAATTGTCTAATCAAGCCAAGGTTATGTCAGCAAAATATGATGTGATGATTACGAATCCTCCCTATATAAATCCGTCTTCTATGGAAACTGTAGTTAAAGAATATGCTATTAAGAACTATCCGGACAGTAAGACTGATATGTTTGCTATGTTTATGGAGACCGGATTTCTAAAACACAATGGTTTTACAGCAATGGTAAACATGCATAGTTGGATGTTTTTAGCAAGCTATGAAAAGCTTAGAAATACTGTTGAAAACGCTAGAATGCTTGTTACGATGGCGCATTTGGGCACACGTGCATTTGAGGCTATTGCTGGAGAGGTAGTTCAAACCACTTCATTTGTATTAAGAACCAATTATATACGCGGTTTTAAAGGAACATATTTCAGGTTGATAGATGCTTCAACACAACAAGAAAAAGAAAACAAATTTTTACTAAGAGATAATGAATTTGTAGTTAGCCAAGATGTATTTGCTAAGATACCGGGTAAACCAATTGCTTATTGGTTAAGCAATCAAGTAGTTAATAATTTTGATACGATGAAAACGGTAGGAGATTACGGGAGCGGGAGAATTGGATTAGTTACAGGCGATACAGGAAGATTTATACGTTTTTGGCATGAAGTATCTAAAAACAAAATTGGCTTTGGAATGAAGGATAACGACGAGTCAATTGCATCAAAAAAGAGATGGTTTCCTATTCATAACGGCGGAGAATTCAGAAAATGGTATGGGAATCTGGATAGTGTAGTCAACTGGGAAAATGATGGATATTTAATGAAATTCGACAATTATATGGGGAAACGAGTTAGATCTCATAATTATAATGGCGAGTATGCTTTCCAGAGAGCTCTGAGTTGGACCACCATTTCGACAGGGGATTTTTGCTGCAGGTATGCTGAAAATGGATTTATTTTTGATACAGCAGGTCCTTTCTTTATTGCTAATAGGCAGCAGGACTTGTTATGCATTATGGCATTTCTGGAATCAAAAGTTGCAAGTATGTATCTACGAGTATTAAATCCGACCATTAATTATCCTCCGGGATATATTCAAAGCGTGCCTTTCAGTGAAAGGTGTTTATCTCCAGAAATAAATTGTCTTGCTGAAATTAATGTTGGAATATCTCGAAATGACTGGAATTCATTTGAAATATCATGGGATTATGACGAGCATCCCCTTGTAAGATGGTCAAAAGGTTTATGGGATGCGACCGCTATAGGCGCGACAATGCATCATTATTACGGTGGACATCCTGAGGTAAAATCACCTGTTGAACTTTGCTTTATGTTATGGCAAGGGGAGTGCAAAGAACGTTTTGATAATCTGAAGGCTAACGAGGAAGAACTTAACCGAATCTTTATTGACATCTATGGCCTTCAGGATGAATTGACACCAGAGGTAGAGGATAAGGATGTGACCGTTCGTCTTGCTGATAAAGAGCGTGATATCCGTTCCCTAATTTCCTATCTTGTCGGTGTTGCTATGGGCAGATACTCGCTTGATGTTCCCGGTCTTGCCTACGCTGGCGGCGATTGGGATGCATCGAAGTATGTTACCTATCAACCGGACGATGATGGCATTATTCCGATTTACAACGAAATCGGCATGGAAGACGGACTCACCACAGTGTTGATTCAACTTATAAAGCAGATCTACGGTGAGGACACCTACAGGCAGAATATCGACTTTATTGCAGAAGCCCTTGGCAAGAATTCTAACGAATCCTCAGAGGAAACACTGAATCGTTATCTGAATGACGGCTTCTACGCAGATCATCTGAAGATCTATCAGAAGAGACCGATCTACTGGCTCTTTACCAGTGGAAAAAAGGCTGGCTTCAAGTGCCTGATCTATATGCATAGGTACAATGAAGACACACTTGCCCGGATCAATGGTAAGTACTTCCTGCCAGAATCCACCCGGAAGAAGAACGAGCTGGATGAATTGAACGGCAGGATCGCGCATGCGGAAGGACGTGATAAGCTGAAGCTCGAAAAGCAGCGTCAGAATCTGGCTGCGGCATATAACGAGGCTGTTGAATACGGACAGATTCTGGATCACATGGCGAACCAATATATCTCCATTGATTTGGATGATGGCGTGAAGGTGAACTATGCAAAATTCCAGGGCGTTGAAATTGTAACAGACAGTGGAACCAAGGTTAAAAAAGACCTGCTTTCCCCGTTGAAATAATCGGAGGTAGCATATGGCAAGTATAGATTATCAGGAGGCTAGAAAAGAGATTGTTAGGCTGTTCGGTCAAAAGCAGGCCAGCGGCCGCAAGATTCTTTTTTGGTATGATCCCCCGGCAAATTTCAAAGAAGATATCGAGGGCGACAGCTATGACTGCTGTAAGGTGTTGTTTTGCGATAAGAATGAGTTTGCCATTAAGAAGACAATAGAACACGACGATACCACATCTGATTATCTGGTGTATATTCCATCGGAAAAACCGGCAGACAATGAAAACTGGCTGCTGGATATATTGATGTATAGCGAAGAATATTATGCAGATACCGTGGCTCTCACCATGCGTCGCATGAATCTGACAAATACGGATCTTCGCCGTGTGATCGAGTGGCATTCCAAGTTCTTCGATGCTGAAAGTAGGACGAAGAGACTGTCCAATTATGTGACAGTAAATGATGAGATGAAGCCGGCGGATCTGCGCATGGCGATGATGTGTGTGCTTACCAGGGCTTCTTCCAGATCTATCGAGAGCGTACTGACAGAGTTGGTATTCGATAATTCCGAATCCAGTAAATATAAAGATCTTAAAAAATTCGGCTTTGAGGAATCTCTCTGGGATGAGATCTGCCGGTATTACAACTATGAGGGCGATCAGAAAATCGAAACACTGATCAAGCGATTTATGTTTACGGCGCTTCTGGAACAGAAGGCGGAGTTTGATACGTTGCCATCATTCTACGATCAATATAAGATCAAAGGCCCAGGACAGATGGATGCTAAGTTCTTCATAGACAAGATCAAGGCGGATAAGCGATATGAATCCCTTCAGCTGGATGTGGCTACGGATCTGAAGATCGAGGGACTGCTTGTATCAAGGGATATCACCTGCGTGCAGACGGCAGATATCTTCGAATGCATTGATATCGATATTATAAAGAAGATATCGGTCAGCCTTGTGAATGGCAGCCTAGATTACAGTACCTTTGAGCGTGTGATTTCAGATCGTCTGAATTCCATGTGGTACGAGGCACATAGCCAGGAATATGCCATCTTAAGTTCTGTAATGGCGTTTTATAAGAAACTGGAAACACCAATCTCTTCAGGACTTCTGGCAACTGATTATGTTCAAAATTATACAGAAAGCTACTATCTGGTAGATACCTATTACCGTCGGATCTGCGCTAACTTCAATCAGCTGGAGAACCCGATTTCCGAGATGGAAGATCTGTTGCGCATGGTGGAAGCAGCATATCAGAGCAAGTTCCTGGATCCGCTGGGCAAGGCATTCAGTGATGCATTAAAAGAGCAGGGCAACTGGGATTTCCCGGGGCTCAAGATGACACGGAATTTCTATCAGGAAGTCCAGAATAAGAATTATAAGAAATGCTTTGTTATCATTTCCGATGGCTTACGCTATGAGATCGGAAGGGAATTGTATGAGAAGATGAAGACGGATACGGTGCTGAAGGGAAATGAAGAGATCAAATTTGCCATCTCCCCACTGCCTTCAGAAACACGGTTCGGTATGGCTTCACTGCTTCCGCATCGGATCATGGCATATGCAAGCAAGCTGGTTACAGTAGATGATCAGTCTACGGACAGCACTGCAGCAAGGGATGCAGTCCTGAAGAATAAAAAGCCTTCTTATGCAGCAATCCAGTACAAGGATATCAATAAGATGTCCCGTAATGAACTACGTACCTATATGGCGGATAAATCTTTGGTGTATATCTATCACAACGTTATAGATAATGCCGGTGAGCATAATGAAAGCAAGGTTTTTGATGTAGCTCAGACTGCCGTGGATGAGATCCTGACGCTGATCCGGAAACTGTACAACAATCTTCAGATATCCAATTTCTATGTGACGGCAGACCACGGATTCCTGTACAGACGAAATGAAGTAGAAGAATCACAGAAGTACAGCAATGTTGTGTCACTGCATCCGACGGAAGCTTCCAAGCGTTTTGTCCTGACAGATGACAAGTCGCTGGAGATCCCGTATACCGTTGAATTTACGCTGGAGAATGTTTCGGATGGAAAATATAAGGTCATTTCGCCTTATGGATATGATCTGTTCAAGACTCAGGGCGGCGGACTTCAGTATGTACATGGTGGGGCTTCCCTGCAGGAAATCATCGTTCCGGTCATCCATCTGGGAGAACTGCGGGCTGCCGGAAATAAGGAAGCTGTTGCGCCGGTAGGCGTTCGCCTTAAGAGCATTACCAGAAAGATTACGAACCGAAGCTTCACGCTGGAATTTGAACAGTATGAGAAGGTGGAGGAACGCAAGCAGGCCATTACCTGTGAGACGTATCTGGTAGATGAGGATGGTAATAAGGTGTCTGGCGAATACCGCTTTGTGGCTGCATCCGAAAGTGACGATGTGGATGCAAGAAGCACGAAGATCCGGTTCAATCTCATGAATATCGAGTTTGACCGCAGCAAGAGGTATTACCTGATTTTGAAGAATATCGCAAAGCCGGATGAATATATAGAACGGGAGCAGTTTACGATAGACATCCTGCAGTTCAAGATGTTCTAAAGGAGGCATAGGTTCATGGATCAATTAGATAAAAAAGTGTTTGAGGTCTTTTCGGGACGTGTGGTTCCAAAAGGCGCCACAAAGAAGATCAAGGACAGTGCGAATGTGCCTACTTACGTGCTGGAGTATCTTCTGGGCAACTATTGTACATCCGACGATGAGAGCGAAGTGGAAGCCGGGATTGAGCAGGTGAAGCGAATTCTTTCCGATAATTACGTGCGTCCGGATGAGGCCGAGCAGATCAAAGCTAGGATTAAGGAAGAAGGAACCCATACAGTCATTGACAAGATTAGCGTCAAGCTGAATGAGCGCACGGATCAGTATGAGGCAGATTTTCTCTTCCTGGGGATAAAAGGGATTTACGTGCATCCGAAATACATCCGCTCCTATGAGAAGCTTCTGGCAGGCGGTATCTGGTGCATCGTTGATCTGACGTATTTTTACAACGAGGATGAAAAGAAAAACAGCCCGTTCGTTATCAATGAGATTACTCCAATACAGATGCCGAATCTGGATAAGAATGAAATCATTGAAGCCAGAAGTCAGTTCACGAAAGAAGAGTGGATAGATCTGCTGCTACGTTCCTGTGGCATGGAGCCGACACAGTTTGATTACCGTGTGAAGTGGCATCTGCTGACAAGACTGGTTCCGTTGGTAGAGAACAATGTTAATATTTGCGAATTAGGTCCGAGAGGAACCGGTAAGTCGCACATCTAGAAAGAACTATCACCGAATTCTATTCTGATCTCCGGTGGACAGACTACGGTTGCCAACCTTTTCTATAACATGGGAAGGCGGCAGGTTGGTCTTGTCGGACTTTGGGATGTGGTTGCTTTTGATGAGGTTGCAGGTATCAATTTCAAGGATAAGGACGGCGTTCAGATCATGAAGGACTATATGGCTTCCGGATCCTTTGCAAGAGGTAAGGATGCCATTCAGGCGAACGCTTCCATGGTATTTGTCGGTAATATCAATCAGAGTGTGGATTTTCTGCTGAAGACATCTCATCTGTTTGAGCCATTCCCGGATGCCATGATTGACAGCGCCTTCTTTGA
>CACZNZ010000336.1 GCA_902782625.1 uncultured Lachnospiraceae bacterium
GTTCAAGGCTGAGACGCTTCGGCGGGCTCAGTTTCAGAGCATCGTCGGAACCGGACGCCCTGGTATTGGTCAGTTTCTTGGTCTTACAGACATTGACTTCGATGTCATCACTCTTGGCATTCTGTCCGATGATCATACCGGCATAGACTTTTTCGCCGGGTGAGATAAAAAGAATTCCTCTTTCCTGTGCGTTGAACAGACCATAGGTGATGGCTTCGCCGGATTCAAAAGCGATTAAAGATCCTTGTTTCCTGTACTGGATGTCTCCTTTATAGGGACCGTATCCTTCAAATAATGTATTCATAATACCGCATCCCTTGGTATCGGTCAGGAATTCACCCCGATACCCGATCAGGCCGCGGGATGGTATCAGGAATTCCAGACGGGTGTTCCCGGTGCCGGAGATTGTCATGTTCTGGAGTTCGCCTTTTCTCTGACTCAGCTTTTCGATGACGCTCCCTGAGAATTCTTCCGGGACATCGATGACGGCTGTCTCCATGGGTTCGGTCTTCTTGCCGTTTTCATCGGTATGATAGATGACTTCGGCTTTGCTGACGGCAAATTCATAGCCTTCTCTTCTCATATTCTCAATAAGGACGGAAAGGTGGAGTTCCCCACGCCCCGAAACCTTAAAGGAATCTGTTGATTCCATCTCCTCCACACGGAGACTTACATCAGTATTTAATTCACGAAGCAGTCTGTCCCTTATGTGACGGGATGTCACATACTGACCTTCCATACCTGCAAGAGGACTGTCATTCACAATAAACTGCATTGAAATCGTTGGTTCAGAAATTTTCTGGAAAGGAATAGCCTTAGGGTTTTCCGGAGAACAGAGTGTATTGCCGATACGGATATCACTGATACCCGATATCGCAACAATGGAGCCAACCGATGCTTCTTCCACTTCCACTCTCTGCAGACCAGAGAATTCATACAAATTACTTATCTTTACTTTTTCGCAAAAATCAGGGTCATGGTGGTTTACCATGAGGACTTCCTGTCCTGTCCTGATCGATCCGTTATCTACTTTTCCGATACCGATTCTGCCAACATAATCATTGTAATCAATCGTACTGATCAGCACCTGTGTGTCTGCATCAGGATCTCCGCAAGGAGCTGGAATATAGTCAAGGATTGTCTCGAACAAAGAGGTCATATCATTTCCTTCTTCCCCAATCTCGAGCATGGAGATGCCGGCCTTTGCAGAAGCATAGACAAACGGACTGTCGAGCTGTTCATCATCTGCTTCAAGTTCCAGGAACAGTTCAAGCACTTCGTCCATCACTTCATCTGGACGTGCTTCAGGACGATCTATTTTATTGATACATACGATAAAAGGCAGATTCAGTTCCAAAGCTTTTTTAGTGACAAATTTTGTCTGAGGCATAGGGCCTTCAAAAGCGTCAACTACCAGAATTACCCCATCTACCATTTTGAGGACACGTTCCACTTCTCCACCGAAGTCTGCATGACCAGGCGTGTCCACGATGTTGATTTTTACACCCCGATAAGTGACAGCAGTATTTTTTGAAAGAATGGTGATGCCACGTTCCCGTTCAATGTCGCCCGAATCCATAATTCGTTCCCCGACATCCTGATTCTTACGGAATGTGCCGCTTTGTTTTAGCAGCTCATCAACGAGTGTGGTTTTTCCATGGTCTACATGGGCTATGATTGCTACGTTACGTATGTCATCTCTGGATATTTTCATGGTTAATCCTTCTTTCTAAGGTAATTGTTGTTACTCAAACCTATGTATTTTAACACAAACATTAAAATCACACAATAACAAAAGACGTTTCCACTCAGGAAACCAACAATGCGGTCCTTCCTAATGAAACACAGGGAAACAGGTTGACAATTAATCTTATTGCTTTTATACTGAATCTGTTTTCGTGTTTTATTCTTGTCTTGCGGAAGAGACCGTACGCAGATAAGGAGAAATAACATGAACAACATACAATCAAACAGGAACAATGATGCCGAGGCAGCAGGACGGATTCTGACAGATTTTATCTATGATCATACGGTAAAAGGAGAGGATTTCTTTTTAGTTAAGCTCAGAGTGATGAGACTTAGCACTTCGTATGATGATATCCCGCTAATCATTCCGGAACGGATCGTGGATAACCTTCAGTCTCTCGAGGGAGAGTATGTAAAAGTCAGAGGAGAATTCCGCTCCATGAATAAGATGATCGGCCAACAGAACAGACTGATTCTTCGTTTGTTTGTAAAAGAATTGATAAAATATGATGGAAGCATGGTGAATTTTCCAAATCATATCGGCCTGGACGGTTTTGTATGCAAAAAGCCTGTCTATCGTACCACACCCGGCGGCAGAGAAATTACCGATATTATGCTGGCGGTTCATCGCGGTTACGGCAAGACAGATTATATTCCCTGTATTCTCTGGGGGAGGAATGCCCGTTTCGCAAGAAGGATTCCTGTTGGCACGAGATTGAGACTCAGTGGGAGACTGCAGAGCAGAATATATCATAAGAAGACAGAACAAAATGAGATCATTACCAGAGAAATCTGTGAAATTTCAGTCAATACCATGGAGTGTGTTGCGTCTGAACAGGAAACCGGATACGAGGTTGCAGAATCCCAGGATATGTGGTTGGAACAAAAAAGAAACGGAGAGACCTATGAAGATTACACCAGTAAAAGGAACGAACGATTACCTGCCGGCGGAAGCGCAGCTGAGGGAGTATCTCCAGAAGAAGATCAGCGAAGTTTATGAAAACTGTGGGTTTTCCAGGATTTCCACACCGATCATAGAAGATATTGAGAATCTTGATAAAAGTGAAGGTGGAGATAATCTTAATCTCATATTTAAAATCATGAAAAGAGGGCAAAAGCTTCAGAAAGCTCTTGAAAAACAGGAGGAAAGCCAGATTGCAGATCTGGGTCTTAGATATGATCTCACGCTTCCTCTCAGCCGGTACTATGCCCATAATCGTGCGAATCTTCCGGTTCCTTTCAAGGTGATTCAGATGGATCGTGTATACAGGGCAGAAAGACCGCAGAAAGGGCGTCTTCGCGAATTTATGCAATGTGATATCGATATTCTGGGATCTTCGTCTCCTGATTGTGAGATTGAACTGATTCATACTACGGCAAAAGCGCTTTTGGCTATCGGCTTGTCACATTTTAAAGTGAAGATCAATGACCGCAGGATCTTAAAAGAGATTCTTTTATCGACCGGTTTTCAGAAGGAGGAGCTTGACAGTGTCTGCATCTCCTTTGACAAGCTTGATAAGATCGGTCCGGAGGGAGTAAAGGGAGAGCTTGAAGAAAAGCAGTATGACCCGAAAGTAATCGAATCCTTCATGAAGCTTTTGTCTGGCGGAACTCTTTCTTTAGAGTATGCTGCCAAAATCATTAAAGATTCTTCTTATATTGAATCACTCCGTCACATTATTGAGGTATCCGAAAAACTGGCAGCCGGACGATATGAGATCGTATTTGACATGACACTGGTACGTGGACAGGGCTACTATACAGGAACGGTCTTTGAGATAGAATCTCTGGATTTTGGCAGTTCTATTGCCGGAGGAGGAAGATACGATAATCTGATCGGGAAATTCATGAAAGAATCTGTCCCAGCAGTTGGATTTTCCATTGGGTTTGAGAGGATTTTCAGCATTCTTCGGGGCAAAGAAGTTCCTGACAAAAGAAAAAAGATTGCCGTATTATACAAAGAAGATGAGATCTTACAGGCGATTGAGAAGGCAGAGGAGTTCCGCAGCACCTATGATGCGGCACTGTTTGTTCAGCCTAAGAAGATGGGCAAGTTTTTAAACCGTCTGGAAGAACAGGACTTTGACGGATTTTTTGTACTGGGAAGAGATGACAGTATCCGTTTCTTTGGACAAAAAGAATAATCGAAGGATCCGTCCTTCATGAGGTATGGATTTTTTCTGTTTTTTATGATATGATAGGCAAAATACTGTGAAGATGGAAGGTCTCATTATGGACAAAACGATACAGGTATATTACGGAAACGGAAGAGGAAAGACCACAGCCTCTCTGGGGCTTGGTATTCGTGCAGCCGGTATGGGCAAGCAGGTTATCATGATTCAGTTTCTGAAAAAGAAACATTCCGAAACATTGGATTTTTTGCAGAAGCTGGAACCGGAACTTAAGATATTCCGTTTTGAAAAGGCTTCCTGCAGCTATTCGGATCTGACGCAGGAAGAACAGCAGGAACAAAAGAGAAATATTCAGGTGGCGTTAAGCTACACCAAAAAAGTGTTGGATACGGGACAGTGTGATCTTCTTATCCTGGATGATATTTTCGGTCTGGTCGACTATGAGATTATCACCGTGGATGAGCTGATGCATTTGATTGCCTGTCGTGATGAGTCCATGGATCTGATTCTGACCGGAAGAAGAATGCCGGATCGTATCAGGGATGTGGCAGACTGCATTTACTATATCAGTACGGAAAGAGAACGCGGAAGTGCTATTTTATAAACAGGAGGATAGATAAATGGCTGTTTTTACCGGAGCCGGTGTTGCAATTGCAACGCCTTTTGATAATAATTTTAACGTGGATTACGATAATTTTGGAAAACTGATTGATTATCAGATTGAGAATGGCACAGATGCCATTATCGTATGTGGTACAACAGGGGAGGCTTCTACGCTGAGCCACGAAGAACATCTTGCAGTGATCCGCTACTGCATCAATCGGGTTAATCACAGGATTCCGGTTATTGCGGGAACAGGTTCTAACTGTACGGAAACAGCAATCTATCTGACAAGAGAAGCACAAAAGGCAGGCGCGGATGGTGCACTGATTGTTACGCCTTATTATAACAAAGCGACACAGAAAGGTCTGTATGCACATTATGAGCATATAGCAAAACAGACAGATCTGCCGATCATTCTTTACAATGTTCCGAGTAGAACAGGATGTAAACTCGAGGCATCCACAATTTCAGGTCTGGTAAAAGATGTGCCGAATATTATCGGTGTGAAAGAGGCTACAGGAAGTGTTTCTTTTGCAGCACGCATTATGTATGAAACACAGGGCGATATTGATATGTATTCAGGTAATGATGACATGATTTTGCCGCTGTTAAGCCTTGGGGCAAAAGGCGTGATTTCCGTACTCTCTAATATTGCGCCAAAGGATACACATGATATCTGTGCCGAATTCTTTGCCGGTAATGTTGAAAGAAGCAGAGAATTGCAGATTAGATACATGGAGCTGATTGATGCATTGTTCTGTGAGGTAAATCCGATTCCTGTTAAGAAAGCCCTTGAACTGAAAGGAATTTTCGGAGGAACACTCCGCATGCCGCTTTCCGAGATGGAGCCGCAAAATGTGGAGAGACTGAAGAAAGCTATGATAGAGACCGGAGTTCTTGATTAAGAGAGCAAAAAGGAGTAATCATGATCAGAGTATGTAATTACGGATGCGGCGGCCACATGGGAAAAGTGGTTCGCGATATCATTAAAGAAACGAATGGAGTGGAGATCGTCTGTGGTATTGATCCGTTTTATAACGGACAGGAAGAGTACCCTGTTTTTTCTTCAGTGAAGGATTGTGATGTGGATCCTGATGTCATCATCGACTTTTCCTCTGCCAAAGCAGTGGATGATGTTGTGGAATATGCAGTGGAGAAAGGAATTCCGCTGGTGGAATGTACCACAGGTCTTTCCGAGGAGCAGATTGCACGGATCGAGGATGCATCGAAAAAAACAGCAATCCTTAGGTCGGCGAATATGTCTCTCGGAATCAATGCTTTGATGAAACTGCTTCGTGTTGCAGTTGGAATTTTTGACGGAAGAGGTTTCGATATCGACATCGTGGAAAAACACCACAGAAGAAAGCTTGATGCTCCATCTGGTACTGCCATCGCACTGGCTGATACCATCAATGATGCAACTGACCATAAATACGATTATGCTTTTGACAGAAGCAGCAGAAGACTGGCAAGGCCGGACAACGAGATCGGAATTTCTGCTGTTCGGGGAGGAACGATTGTCGGAGAGCATGAAGTGATTTTCGCCGGTACGGATGAAGTGATCGAGCTTAAGCACACAGCTTTTTCGCGGGCAATCTTCGCAAAAGGCGCTGTTGCAGCAGCACAGTTTCTTGCAGGGAAGACTGCAGGAATGTATGATATGAGTGATGTGATTGACGGTTA
>CACZNZ010000337.1 GCA_902782625.1 uncultured Lachnospiraceae bacterium
GATCTCATTGTAGGAACTTACGATTCCTACAAGCGGTCTGTCCATCTCTTCTTTCGTATAACCCAATGCATTAAACAGGGATCTGTGTGGTGCCTGCTGCATACCTTTTTTTACATTATCACTTTTCATGAAACATCCTCCTTGGATTACAATCTTTCACTGATCAAATCACCCATGCGGGTGGTGCCTACCTGCTCCATGCCTTCAGACATGATATCCACCGTGCGGTATCCGTCTTCGAGCACCTTCTTAACCGCGCCGTCAATGTCATCGGCGGCGTCATCCATATTGAAAGAATACCGAAGCATCATGGAAGCGGAAAGAATGGTCGCGATCGGATTAGCGATATCCTGCCCTGCGATATCCGGCGCAGATCCATGACTCGGCTCATATAAGCCAAAAGTATCCTCCCGAAGGCTGGCAGAAGACAGCATGCCGATCGACCCGGTTACCATGCTGGCTTCATCGGAAAGAATGTCCCCGAACATATTCTCTGTCAGAATCACATCAAACTGACCCGGATCATGAACAAGCTGCATGGCTGCATTATCCACGAGCATATGCTCATAAGATACGTCAGGATAGTCCTTCGCCACCTCTTCTACCACTTTTCTCCAGAGTCTGGAAGAATCTAGCACATTGGCCTTATCCACGCTGGTCACTTTCTTCTTTCTCTTTCTTGCTATATCAAATCCGCGTACTGCGATCCTTCTGATCTCGTCTTCCCCATAAGTCAGGGTATCCACAGCTTTCATGATACCATTTTCTTCATAGGTTTTACGTTCCCCAAAATACAGACCGCCGGTAAGTTCTCTCATAATCATCATGTCGAAGCCATCTCCGATGATCTCATCCCGTAGGGGACAGGCTTTGCGAAGCTCATCAAAGAGATAAGCCGGACGCAGATTGGCAAAAAGTCCTAGTTCTTTGCGGATCTTTAACAGTCCTGCTTCCGGACGAAGCTTCGGTGGAAGCTTATACCAGGGCGAAGTGGACGTATTCCCTCCGATCGATCCCATGAGTACCGCATCACATGACCGTGCTTTGGCGAGATTCTCCTCTGTCAGCGGTTCTCCTGTTGCGTCAATGGAAGCACCGCCAAGCAGGATTTCCTCGTAAGAAAATACAGCATCGTACTTTTTTGCGACAACGTCAAGAATCTTAACCGCCTGCTCCACAATCTCGGGACCAATTCCGTCTCCGCGGATCAACCCGACTTTATACTCCATATCTAAAAACCTCTCTTCCTTCTATATCATATATTAATATGTATTCATAAAATGCATAACATTTAGATTTTAACTTATTTTTCTGCAATAATCAATAGATAATCCTTCAAATCCTTCAAGAATCTCTTCCACGCATCAGGATGCCGCACATAATACCTGGGACAGTCCTTTCCGGTGACATCATAATGCCTGATCACATCCTTCTCATCTAGACCGTACCTGGTACACAGCCACCCGCAAAGCCGGATCAGGGAATCGTAAGTTTTTTTATGAAAACGGCCTCCTTTGTCTTTGTGACAGCATTCTATCGAGATCGTATCGGAATTCCTTTCATTGGAGGCATAGGCAATCTCATCAAGCGGGATACATTGGATGATCTCCCCTTCGAGCCCGATCACAAAATGGCTGCTGGCTTTCGCCAGATGGGTCTTACCTAGATTTTCAAAATAATCCCGGTTGTCCTTTGCGCTTGACCCTGGATTTCCCACATAATGCACAACAATGCCTCGTACTTTCCTAAGTCTGATCCCGCTTCTGCTATAAGAATTCTTTGTCAGATATTCCTGCCGGATTTCAGGAGCAGGTGCCTCTTTTTGTTCCGGCTTCTCAAAGATTATCCATGCGGCATACAGGGCCGTCAGCATTAGAAAAACCGCCGAAATGATCTGGCCTCTTGTATAGTTTCCCTTTAAATATTTCTTTTTCAGGGAGGAACGTTTTCTGGATCTTTTTTTCTTTTTCATCGCTGATTTTTCAAGTCATTTATCCGGATAAGAAAAAGCAGGCAGGATCCCACCTGTTAAGAAGGAATCCTGCCCGCTGATAAATCGTGCAATCTGTAATATGGTGATTACTCTACGCTGTAATTCGGTGCCTCTTTTGTAATATGAATATCATGAGGATGGCTCTCTTTTAAAGAAGCTGCGGAAATCTTTACAAATCTTCCGCCAACCTTCAGATCTTCAATCGTCTTCGCACCGCAGTATCCCATTCCGGATCGGAGTCCGCCGATCAGCTGGAACAGGGTATCCTCAACCGTACCCTTGTAAGCGACACGGCCTTCCACTCCTTCTGGTACAAGCTTCTTTGCATTCTCCTGGAAATAGCGGTCCTTGCTGCCTTTCTCCATCGCTGCAAGTGATCCCATGCCTCGGTATACTTTATATTTCCTGCCCTGATATAGTTCGAACTCTCCAGGACTTTCGTCACATCCTGCCAGCAGACTTCCCAGCATTACCACATTGGCTCCCGCTGCAATCGCTTTGGTTACGTCGCCGGAGAACTTGATGCCGCCGTCTGCAATAATTGGAATATTATACTTGTCAGCCACTTCATAGCAATCCATGATCGCTGTGATCTGCGGTACACCGATTCCGGCTACCACACGGGTTGTACAGATGGATCCTGGTCCGATTCCGACTTTGACAGCATCTACGCCACAGTCGATCAGTGCCTTGGTCGCTTCTGGTGTTGCCACATTCCCTGCGATCACCTGCAGATCAGGATAGTTTTCCTTCACGGTTGCAAAACTGCGAAGAACATTGGCTGAATGTCCGTGCGCGGTATCGATCACGATCACATCGACATGTGAATTCACAAGGGCCTGTACCCTGTCAAGAATATCAGCAGTACATCCTACAGCAGCACCGCATAACAGACGTCCGTTCTCGTCTTTTGCAGACATCGGATACCGAATCTGCTTCTCGATATCCTTGATTGTAATCAGACCTTTCAGATGATATTCATCATCCACGATCGGCAACTTTTCTTTCCTGGCTTTTCCAAGGATATTCTTGGCTTCTTCCAGTGTAATTCCTTCTTTTGCCGTCACCAGTCCGTCTTCTCTGGAAGTCATGGATTCCTTGATCTTCTTGGAGAAATTCGTCTCGAATTTCAGATCACGGTTCGTAATAATTCCAACAAGAACTCCGTCTTCTGTCACAGGGACACCGGAAATGTGGAACTTGGACATAAGGTCTTCTGCATCCTGCAGGGTATGGTCCGGGGAAAGATAAAATGGATCTGTGATGACGCCATATTCGGATCTCTTAACTTTATCTACTTCATCTGCCTGTTCTTCAATAGACATATTCTTATGGATAATACCGATACCACCCTGTCTGGCCATGGCAATAGCCATCCTGTGCTCCGTTACCGTATCCATACTCGCACTCATAAACGGAACATTCAGATGAATCTTGTTGGTAAGTCTTGTTCCCAGTTCAACTTCATTAGGGATTACTTCAGAGTAACCCGGAATCAATAAAACGTCATCAAAGGTAATTCCTTCTTTAATAATCTTTCCCATACAGCCTGTCCTTTCTGCCTCTTCTCTGTTTCACTATTAATTGTATTATTGTATCCGTGAAAATCTGTTTTGTCAATGCAGGAAATATTATTTTTTTGAAAGTCTGGCATCAATCGCCGCTGCTGCCTTCTTACCGGCTCCCATAGCCAGGATAACTGTCGCTGCTCCTGTTACGGTATCTCCGCCGGCATAAACATTCTTCTTGGAGGATTCCATGGTCTCTTCATCCACGATGATTCCTCCCCATTTCTGTGTGTCAAGTCCCGGTGTCGTCTGGCGGATCAGAGGGTTCGGGCTCTGTCCGATCGCAATGATCACGGTCTCAACATCGATCACGTAATTGGATCCTTCGATCGGTACCGGACGTCTTCTTCCGCTGGCATCCGGCTCTCCAAGTTCCTGTTTTACAATCTCCATACCCTTGACATATCCCTTCTCGTCTCCGAGAATCGCTGCCGGATTGTTTAAGAAACGGAAAATGATTCCCTCTTCCTTCGCATGATGAAGTTCTTCAAGTCTTGCAGGAGCTTCTTCTTCGCTTCTTCTGTAGACGATGTATACTTCCTCTGCTCCAAGTCTTTTCGCGGTTCTTGCCGCATCCATCGCTACATTGCCGGCGCCGACGACAGCAACACGTCGTCCGATTTTTACCGGTGTCGGAACCTCGGGGAATTTATATCCTTTCATAAGGTTGACTCTTGTGAGGAATTCATTGGCAGAATATACACCGAGAAGGTTTTCTCCGGGGATATTCAAAAAGCGCGGAAGACCTGCGCCGCTGCCTACAAAGACAGCTTCATACCCGTCTTCCATCAGCTCATCGATGGTCACGGACCGTCCGATAATGACATTGGTCTCAATATCAACGCCAAGATCTTTCACAGTCTGAATTTCTCTGGCTACCAGATCCTTAGGCAGACGGAATTCCGGAATACCATATGATAATACACCGCCCGGTTTGTGAAGTGCTTCAAAGACCGTCACATCATAACCTTTTTTAATCAGTTCTCCGGCACAGGTGATTCCGGATGGTCCGGATCCGACTACCGCCACTTTCTTTCCGTTCTTCTCGATTTTTGCCGGAACAGTCTCTGCATATTCCATATGGTAATCGGCCACAAACCGTTCCATCCGTCCGATACCGACCGGTTCTCCTTTGATGCCGCGTACACATTTGCCTTCGCACTGGTTTTCCTGCGGACAGACTCTTCCGCAGATGGCAGGAAGTGCATTCTCACTGGTGATGATCTGGTATGCTCCCTCAAAATCTCCTTCAGCCACTTTGGCAATAAAATCAGGAATCGGGACATTGACCGGACAGCCGCTCACGCATGGTTTGTTTTTGCAGTTTAAGCATCGAGTTGCCTCTTCCATCGCCATCTCAGCAGTATATCCGAGAGCAACCTCATCAAAATTTTTATTTCTTACATCAGGATCCTGCTCAGGCATCGCTACCTTCACGGGGCTCATATTCTTCTTTGCCATTATTTTGCACCTCCTAATCCGAGATTACAGATATGCTCTTCTTCTTTAAACAATCCCTGTCTGGTGATGCATTCATCAAAGTCTACCAGGAAACCGTCAAAATCAGGTCCGTCCACGCACGCAAATTTCGTCTCTCCTCCGATCGTCACCCGACATCCGCCGCACATACCGGTTCCGTCGATCATAATCGGATTTAATGATACCATGGTGTGGAGATCTGCCGGTTTTGTCACCTTCACAACATTTTTCATCATGATCAGCGGGCCGATCGCAATGCATTCTCCGTACTCTTCTCCCTGGTCTAACAGATCCTGAAGAACCGTTGTGACAAATCCCTTGGTCCCTTCTGAACCGTCGTCGGTTGCAATATAGACATTGTCACAGAATTCGCGGAAACGGTCTGCAAACAGAACATAGTCTTTGCTCTTGCCACCGATGATGACATCTACTTTCGTGCCGAGTTCTGCCAGTTTGCGAAGCTGCGGATAGAGTGGGGCAGCTCCGACACCGCCGGCAACGCCGATTACTTTTTTATCCTGTTTTGTCAGGTTGGCCGGCACACCGAGCGGTCCCACAAAATCTTCGATAGTATCCCCTTCCTGTTTCTGGGAGAGAAGTCTTGTGGAATATCCGAGAATCTGGTAGATAATCTCTACCGTCCCGGCTTCTCTGTCGTAATCAGCAATCGTCAGCGGAACACGCTCGCCATCCTCATCCACACGCAGGATGATAAACTGTCCCGGCTCACATTTTCTGGCTACATAAGGAGCCTCGATCACCATGAGTTCCACTACATCATTGAGTGTCTCTTTTTTTACAATCTTGTACATACCCTTTACACCTCTTTTGTGAATCTACTTCTTTAATTTAAAGGAACTTTTCATCGAAACGATTCGATTGAAAACCGGAGCGCCTTCTTTACTGTCTTTGGCATCCGCACAGAAGTATCCTTTCCTGACGAACTGATAGCTGTCATAAGGCTGTGCCTCTTTCAAAGCCATCTCAAGCTTGCAGTCTTTAAGGACTGTCAGGGAATTCGGATTCAGGTTCAGGCTGCCGTCTTCATTGTAGACTCCTTTTTCCTCGTCCACGATGTTCTCATATAAGCGGACTTCCGCATCAAAGCACTCTGCTGCACTTACCCAGTGGATCGTACCCTTTACTTTCCTGCCGGTAAAGCCGCTGCCGCTCTTCGTCTCCGGATCATAGGTACACCTGATTTCTGTGACATTGCCATCCTCGTCTGTATCATAATCTGTACATGTCACAAAATATGCATTCATCAGACGCACTTCGTTGCCCGGATAGAGGCGGAAGTATTTCTTCGGCGGATCGATCATGAAATCTTCCCTTTCAATATAGATTTCACGGCCAAATGCCACCTTTCTCTTGCCAAGCTCCTCATTTTCTTTATTATTCTCCACATCAAGATATTCGATCTTATCTTCCGGATAGTTGGTGATGACCACCTTCACCGGATCAAGGACCGCCATCATGCGGGAACGTTTCAGTTTCAGGTCATCGCGGATACAGTATTCAAGCATTGCATAGTCTACAGAGCTTTGCGCCTTGGATACTCCCGCAAGTTCAATAAAAGTACGAATGGATTCCGGCGTGAAGCCCCGGCGCCGCAATGCAGCGATCGAAACCAGACGGGGATCGTCCCATCCATCCACAATGCCATCTTCGACAAGCTTCTTGATATATCTTTTCCCGGTAATGACATTGGTCAGATACATTTTCGCAAATTCAATCTGTCTTGGAGGCTGTTCAAATCCGACTTCCCGGACCACCCAGTCATAGAGCGGTCTGTGATCTTCAAATTCAAGTGTGCAGATTGAATGTGTGATTCCTTCAAAAGCATCTTCTAAAGGATGGGCAAAATCATACATCGGATAAATACACCATGCATCACCGGTGTTGTGATGATTCATATGTGCCACCCTGTAAAGGATGGGATCTCGCATATTGATATTGCCGGATGACATATCAATCTTTGCCCGCAGCACTTTGGATCCGTCCTCAAATTCTCCGTTTTTCATCCGCTCAAAAAGATCAAGATTTTCTTCCACGGAACGATTGCGGTACGGACTGTCTTTTCCCGGTTCTGTTAAGGTTCCCCGGTACGCCCGGATCTCTTCCGGACTCAGATCGCAGACATAGGCTTTTCCCTTTTTGATCAGCACAATGGCTGCCTCATACATTTTCTCAAAATAATCTGAGGCAAAATACAGTCTGTCCTCATAGTCTGCGCCAAGCCACTCCACATCTTTACGGATGGAGTCAACAAATTCTATCTTTTCCTTGGTCGGATTCGTATCATCAAAACGAAGATTGAATTTTCCGTTGTATTCCTGTGCAAGTCCGTAGTTTAAAAGGATAGACTTTGCATGCCCGATATGAAGATATCCGTTCGGCTCAGGCGGAAAACGGGTCATCACATGATCATAGACCCCTTCTTTCAAATCTTTGTCGATCTCGATCTCAATAAAGTTTTTTGATACTTTTTCTTCCATAAATGCCCTGTCCTTTCTGTCTACGGATTCACCAGAATAAATCCGCCACTGTCGTATGATGAATGATAATAAGAATATGTCCCGGATGATTTACACGGAAGCATATATTTTACC
>CACZNZ010000338.1 GCA_902782625.1 uncultured Lachnospiraceae bacterium
GGATCGTCGCCTGCGGAACAGCGGTCACAAATGCCATCACGGCCATGTCCTTCAACATTTTAAACAGGTCAGCTATACTTTTGTGGCACTTTACTGATACTGCGATGAATTCTATCACTAACGACAGGATATAGCAGATATACACCGCGGCGATGAACTTCCATCCCTTAAGGAATATTTTTATATCGCCGTTCGCGACTATCAGCATCGTGCTCAAGAAAGGTAGGAGCGGCAGCACCTTCATGAGAATTGCCATCACACCCAACAACCAGATTTTGATCCTGGAGATCCACTCTGTGACTTCCTTTCCGCTGTCACCGATCATGAGAAGCGCTGTACCGAACACGAGGCCCAGCAAGATGACCTGCGGAATGTTACCGTCTATGAACGGTGTGATCAGATTCTTCGGCAGGATGTCGATCAAAACATTCAAGACTGACGCGAACCCGATCTTGGCGTTCCCGCTTCCAAGGACATGGAAGAACAGCGCCGCCACAGCTGTCGTGAGCAAAGCCATCCAGAGGCTTATGACCACAAACCTCTTAAGGATCACTTTCCCGACTTTTGACAGCTCCTCCAGACTTCCCAGAGAACTCACGGCCACTATTATAAATACAAAGAAAACAGGCCCCATGAATCCCATCATAAGGCTGACGAATGCGTTCATGATCGGGGTGGCTATCTTCTCGAGGATCACGGTGCTCACAGTGTCAGGCAGAAATCTTACAATGATGCCCGCTAAGATGCCGAGCAGCATGCCCTTTACCATAGGTTCACTCAGCAGCTTGCTGTTCGCGATCTTTGAAGCTGACTTTACAGCCAGATGGTTCCATCCCTTTGTGTAATAAGATGATACTGAAGTTTCCGGATTGAACAGCAGCGAATTTACTTTGCTCTGTATCTGGCGCTTTTCCGCGCCTTCTCCGTCTGTCATGGGATCGATCTTATCCCCGGAGATATCAAGCCTTAATTCGACAGAATCGATATGCTTGATGATCTTGTATTTGATCTCCCTCTCTTCATCAGGATTATCGATTATATATTGCAGAATGTCAGAAACTGTGTCGCAGAACTGCTCAGTCTTCGCCTCATCATATTTCGCCTTGGACATCGTGTCCCTGCATTCCTCTAGTATTTTATTCTTCTGTTCTGTATCCATAATGCCTCTCTCTCACTAGTCTTGTGTCATAGCATTGTGGCAGCACATGATCTGTTCAGTTGTTCGGCTGCTTAATGCTTGCTGCCCGTCCACTTCTTGGATTTGTATTCCTCTCTGTACAGCTCATTTGCGCGATTAGTCACCTCGTCACCGGTGATCGTGACCACGTTCACTTTACTACTGTCGATCAGTCCGGCGACCTTGTCATAGCAGTGAAGGAAATACTCAATGCACTGCTGTATCGTCTCCATCCGCTCGCTGCTGTCGGAGTCATCCATGATCTCGCTGAATCCCTCGAATGTATCCATAGCATGGTTCGTGGAGTTCCTTGTATCCCCAACGTAATAATACGCAAAGAGAAAATCCTCCAGCGCTGACCGATCCGTGCATGCCGAGCATGCTCGGATCTCATTGCTTGCAGTCGTATCCATCTCTTCAACGCGGACCCGAGCATAGTCCTGCATATACTCTTTACCATGCTTTGTCACCTGTATTGATTTTATCACAAAACCAGGCATGTAAAAACCGCATCTCGGATCGTTTACCTTTGTCTGTGCCACTTCTCACCTGTCCTCTTTATGTTGACACATAGACAATCTGGAATTTGTCTTTATCATATCATAAACAATGGCATAACAAAAACTGCATCCCGGATCAGATGCAGCATTTATAATACTAATGAATTGATATATATCTAATAACTATTTACTTTGCTGAAACAGCCACTCCATAGCTGCCACACAGTTATATGCGTAATCGAAAGACGCCATATGGTATGAAGCTCCGCCGCCCGGTCCACCATTACCACCGCTGCCAGCTTGTATGGTCCCTGTTTTCCAGGATATAAAATACTGGTCCTCATCAGCCGTGAACAGTTTGTCTGCAGCTTGTGACAATTCATCCACAGACCAGCCGCCGTCCCACTGTTCATACTTATATGAAGCCGAATCCTTGTCGAACATGGACATCACTTCCTGAGATCCATTCCACGCACGTTCATCATCTTCGGCGGCAAAATAAACAAATGACTGATCTTCAAGACCGCTCAGGGTACTGACATCCCATTGACCATCCACAAACATGCAGCTGGCATAGAGGTCTGTATATTCAGATGCCAGGATCATCGTAATCATACACCCCATAGACTGACCCGTACCATATATCCTGTCGGTATCGACAGCATATTCACTGCTCATGTAGTCGATATAACGCTTTGTAAGCTCCACGTATTCCGTAGTGGTATAGCCGTTATGATCATCGAGGACCATTTCGGAATAGGTTGGAACAGCTACAATGGTAGGATATGCCGATTGCCATTCTTCCGTAGCCCACACAAGGCCGCCTAGTCCCTGCGTCAGGGAAACTGTAGCGTCATTTCCTGTACAGCTGGAATCGGCGATGTATACAACCATTGGATAAGAACCGGACTCATCATATCCTTCCGGCAGGTAGAGATTATAGGTGATCGACAGCCCGCTCTCAGGATCAGTGTAGGTCTTCTGCTCATACTTATCCGCATATTTAGCAATAAGCGCATCCTCATCCTCCGCCAACGTATTGGCAACTGTACCGGCAGAAGAAGCGGCACCAGTATCTGCCTGCTCCTGCACAGATGTATTGTCTTCTGATGATTTGTTCTCCTCTTGCGAAGAAATGTTTCCGCACGCAGCCAGAGAGCATATCATGAGCACTGCGAGTATCAGGGCAATAGTTTTCTTTAACATAAATAGTTCCTCCATTCTTGAATATTGGAGCGTTTTATATTGCGAACTACCATCCGCAGCATTTTTATTATACTTTGCTGCACAGTCTATTGCC
>CACZNZ010000339.1 GCA_902782625.1 uncultured Lachnospiraceae bacterium
ATTCCATTACCGCAAAGATCGGTACCGTATCCGTGAATGCAGTCTATGAGGCTCCGTATTATGTAATACGTTATGTCACGAATACCAAGAATAAGCCGGTGATCAGCTGCGTATTCAATAACCAGTACGGCACTTTCACCACCAAGACTTATACGGTCGATACCAGAAAGGCCGGCGAATATGTCGTAACCGTTGCTGAAAATCTGGATGATATTTCTGTTCCGGTCAATGTCAATGATATTTATCCGAAATATGAAAGCACACAGCAGCCTCAGACTCCTAATCCGGAAGGCACCACTTCCTTCGGCGAGTTTGAAGTACAGAATATGGCAAGCGGCGGCGGTTCTTCCACCGTCATGGATACCTTTGATGTTCCGGTTCCCTCCGGCAAGACTGCCCTGATCGTTCATATTCCTACAGGCAGCGCTAACTCTTTGGTCAGCCATAACGGTGATACTCCTCCGTATGCATGGGTATGGGATTTCAATGAAAACCATCTCTGGGGTACCACCTTCCCCGGTGATCACATGATCCGTTATAAGGGTTCCGATTACTACTATTGTATCGTAGACGAAAACTTCAAGGGTCTTGTTCTGAGTAAGGATACCGGCGATACCGGTAAAACCTATCAGAAGTATAATACCAAGGACTATATCATCAGATCCAATAAAACCGCATGGAAGTCCCCGTATTATGTCATCGAACCTACCAGCAGAACAACCTTTAAGACGATCAGCCTCGTCAGAGAAGCTCCCAGCCTGGAGATTCCTTATGTAGAGCCTGATATCACAACCGATCTCAATATGGCTTATGTCGGCGGCAATAAGGTTCGTGTCGTCAACAAGAGCTATGTCAACATTCTTGGCGACGGTAAGATTACCAATGACTATACCGTTCCGGTAACCAGCGGCAATAAGTTCGGCGGCAGTAACATCAATAAGAACTCCGGCGGTCGTGTCGGCGGTTCCGAACTGATTCCGTACTATGACTGGTATGAGTATAAGCTTCCGATTGCTAAGGCATCCAACTATACCTTCTCCATCGAAGGTATGAACCCCGGCAATGCCAGCAAACAGACCAAGCAGATTGTCAACGCTTACGGCGATGTATGGCTCGAACAGCTTGACAATACAACCCTGAAAGACGGTAAGTATTCTAACATCAACCTCCTGACCTTTGACCCTGAGTATTCTCAGACGGCTTCCAAGATCACCGTATACTTCAGACTGCCTTCCGGTTGGGATAACCTGAAGCTGAAGGGTTATGGTATGGAAGATGTGGAAAAGACGCCGAACGGCACTCTTACAAGAGGCAATAATGCCAATATCAGATACTTCAACGATATCTCCAAGAATACTCCGTTCATCACCTTCACCGTAGATGAGACTCTGGCAAACGGCACAAAGGTTTCTCATTCCTACAAGACCAGCCTCCATGGCGGCGATGAAGTCCTCTTCGACCCGAGACTCAGAGACGGCTACGGTAACTGGACAACCTTCGTTTCCGATCAGGAAAACCTGAAGAGAGTTCTGAAGGAACTGATGGCAATGTATTACGGTAAAGTTATCGTAAAACAGTATAATGATAACGGCGAAGTTTACAGCCACGGCGATTCTACCTACAACTACTCCGAATATCTGAGAAGCAGATTTGAAAGCTATGCAACTTATACTACCAGTAACGGCGTCAAATATTACATTCTGAATGACGTTTCCGGTATCAGCGAAGCAGCAGCTTACAGCGCTTATGTCGATATCAGTAATGTTATTGCCAACTACGGCGAACTGTATCAGCAGATATCCAATGCGAAGGAATATATTGACGGTCCGTTGACGAACGGTGAAATGAGCGCATGGGGTCAGCCTGAGGTTCATATCACAGACTCGAAGGGTCACTATCCGGAATACCTTGGCAGAGGCAATACCTATATTCAGTATTCCAGAGAGACTCTGACTGCTCTCAGACGTCGTCTTGCGGAAGCAGAGGGTGCTTATCTCTCCCTTTCCAGCTCAAATGTCGTCAAAGCAGCCGTAAATATCAAGAGAGCCATCGCATCTCTGTCTACAGAGGATAAGGGCGCTATCTCCTGCTTCCTCTATGACGCACAGGGTAAAGTAAGAGCCGGTTCTTCCTTCAAGATCAGATATAAGAAGCCCGGTCAGGATTATTACACTACCGATCCGGTACCGGATAAGAATGATGAAAACTTCCCGATGATTCAGATCCCGCATGAAGGCGCTAACTTCAAGATCAGTGAAGTTCAATTTATTGAAACAACGGTTGGCGGTGAAGAGTACTATCTGGGTACACCCAGAACGGAAATGAAAGCCGGCGAAGAATGGGTATTTGTGGATACCTCCAATAACTCCTTCTGGACACCGAATACAGAGTCCGATTACAGACAGATCAACTCCGATCTGTTCATGCAGGAGGATGCGGCTGATCAGATGATTTATGAGATGGAGCGTAATGATACCACTGCAAAATTCGAGACCATGACGCTGCTCTATAATACCAATACAACGATAACACTGGCAGACGGTTCTTCCTATGTCATCAAGGCAGGCGCATATGTCTTCACTCATGAGGATACTCAGGATAGTTCTTCCGTTGTCTACGGCGGTACACTTAATGTGTTCAGTACGAAAGCAAAAGCATATTTCACGGATCCCGCTAATTACGGCGAGTATACGGAAAATGCAGTAGATGCTTCTACACTGGGCTGGATCGTCGAAGAGAACGAGAAACTGAACTTCAAGACCGGTAACAATACCTCCAGTGGTAACAATGTGAACTTTACGGCAAACTCCGGCAGCTTCACAAAGTACACGAACTATTATTCCTATTCTTCCACGGACGGCTTCTACTTCAGATGGGATAAAGCAAGCCCGCTTTATGTCAATAAAGAAGTTCGTTTCTGGGCTGATGATTTCAGATTTGCCACTTCCGGCACCATTGACGGTACCAAGGATGACATGGTAAGCCCGCACTTCTATCTCTATAATAATGATCCGAGTGTCACAGAAATGAAGATCACCTTCGTTTCCAATGTCGCCGTTCATTACTATGACAATATGCACAACGAACACTCCTTCGTTATCGGCGAAGGTGAATGGACCATTAAGAAGGATCCGAACGACGGCGGCGACTATATCGCTGACCTCTTTAATGAGACCTACTGGAAGGGCGGAGAATATGCTATCCAGAAGGGCAGAAGTGGTTCGAGCTTCACAAGCACCGGCGACGGTAAGCTGGTTCATGGTAGCTATTCATAATCATTGCACTTCCCGGTGATTCTTTCCCGGACGAAAAACCCCGACACAATTGTGTCGGGGTTTTTGTATTGGCTTGAAGGATCAGACCGGTTTTTCGTCCGGATAGCCGCAGCCACAGCGAGGTTTTTTATCCAGCGGCAGACGTGACGGGAAGAATTCATTTGTCGGGAAATCAATACTGCTGAACAGTTCACAGGGATCCTCGGAACTGGATACACATTCCTTATGGGGAATGCAGAAATCATAAGCGGGAATCAGCATCTGGACATTTCTCTCCAACTGTACGATCGTGAAGATTCCCATAGACACCAATACATGTTTATCCGCTTCCACCGGGGAAAATTCACCGCCATAGCGGCGCATGATTGCTTCGGGAATACGGGGAGGTGTGGGCGGCGTAAAATGATGATCGATCAGTTTGGCAGAAAGCGGGATCGGTTCGGCAATCTGTACCACTGCTTTCGGACAGTTTCTGGTCTGATTGGACGCGCATTCCCCGACCCCGTCGGAACATTCGGAACTGAATACCTTGACATTTCCGTCACTGCCGAACAGGACGGCACGTTTGGAAAAGACAGACAGTCCTTTGACGGGCATCGGGAGCGCATTGGGCGCCATATAAACATCCAGACTGACATCAAAATAAAATGTCATATCGACAGCGTAAAAGCCTTTATTGAACGGAACCTGCTGCAGACAGATGGAAACATTGCAGACATTGACGTTATTCAGACGGACATTGGTCGCCTTATCGATCACACATTGTCCCGGTTTTGTGAGGAGCACCGGCAGGTCTTCCAGACAGTCTTTATCGGAACAGGAATCATAAATGCGTGATGCATTGATGCAGACGGCTTCCTTGATTTTGCCATCGGGGTAGCAATCTTCACAGCCATTGCAAATCGTATTTTCTGACATGATGTGGCCTCCTTATGTTTACCTATACAACATCATATGCAGCCACATTCATAACGTGCATTGTCAGGGACTTCAAAAAAATAGAAAACAGGGCTTACTATGAAAAAACGGAGCATTATCAGATGATAATGCTCCGTTGAGATTAACGGGCGTATTCGATGGCGCGGCTTTCCCGGATGATATTGACTTTGATCTGACCGGGATATTCGACATCTTCTTCGATTTTTTTACAGATATTACGAGCCAGTAAAACCATATCGTCATCTTTGATTGCTTCAGGCTTGACAATAATACGGATCTCACGTCCTGCCTGGATCGCATAGCTGCGTTCAACACCTTCAAACGATGAAGCAACTTCTTCGAGTTTTTCA
>CACZNZ010000340.1 GCA_902782625.1 uncultured Lachnospiraceae bacterium
GATCAGGCCTTTGTCGATAAATTTATTAAAGAATTCCATCGCCTCAGGAGCATTCTCCAGCACATAATTGATAATGTATTTGAGCATGCTTTCCGCAAGGATCATATCGTCGGAAAGGTCAGCAAAAGCCATCTCTGGTTCGATCATCCAAAACTCAGCTGCATGTCTTGTAGTATTGGAATTCTCTGCACGGAAGGTCGGTCCGAACGTATAGATGTTTTTAAATGCCATCGCGTAAGTCTCGCCGTTCAGCTGACCGCTTACCGTAAGATTGGTAGGTTTGTTGAAAAAATCCTGGGCAAAGTCAACACTTCCGTCCGGGTTTTTCGGTACATTTGCAAGATCAAGTGTTGTCACCTGGAACATCTCGCCGGCACCTTCTGCATCGCTTCCGGTGATCAGTGGAGTATGAACATATACAAAATCTCTTTCCTGGAAGAATTTGTGGATGGCATAGGCAATCAGAGAGCGTACACGAAATACCGCTGCAAATGTGTTGGTTCTCGGACGAAGATGGGAGATTGTACGAAGGTATTCAAAGGTGTGACGTTTCTTCTGCAGAGGATAATCCGGAGCAGAAGGGCCTTCGATCACAACTTCAGTTGCCTGAATCTCGAAAGGCTGCTTTGCCTGAGGTGTTGCCACAAGAGTTCCACGAATGATCAGTGCGGCACCAACATTTAATTTATTGATCTCTATATAATTATCAAGACCGTCATGGTAGACCACTTGAAGCGGCTCAAAAAAGGTACCGTCATTGATAATCAAAAACCCGAAGGATTTGGAAGAACGTTTGCTTCTGAGCCATCCTCCGATGGTTACTTCTGTATCGAGATATTTATCCCGGTTTCTGAATAAATCTTTAATTGAAACCAATTCCATTTTACTACATGTCTCCTTTGATTATAGTTTTGATTACACGGGTCTTAGTTTACTATAAATCGGGCAATTATGCAAGAGAAGCGAAGAATATAGGTGCCATACGAAAAAAGAATATCTCTGAAAGATTCCAGACGGAATCGATCAGAGATATTCTGATTCAACGAATAATCGTTATCAGTGATAATCGAAGACTATCTCTCAGTGTAGTGGGTGTGCAGCAGGCTGTGTGCCTTTGCCTTGCCCGGCTTCTCAAGATATTCATCATAGAGCATCTTGCATACTGGACTGTCATGAGAACATCTGAGTTCATTAGCCTGATCAGAATCATAAAGAACAGAAGAACGAAGTTTCTTCAGATCGACATAATTCCTGACACTGTCACTCTGTACAGGCTGTCCGCCGCCGTTGATACAGCCGCCCGGACATGCCATGATTTCGATGAACAGGTAGTTCTTTTCACCGCTTTTTACCATATCGATAACTTTTCTTGCGTTAGCAAGACCACTGGCAACACAGACATCAACTTCTGTGCCGTTGATCCGGTAGGTTGCCTCCTTGATACCCGGTGTTCCACGAACATCCATGAAATCTACTTTCTCATTAGTACCGTCTAAGATATTGGCTGCGGTACGAAGAGCAGCTTCCATAACACCGCCGGTAGCGCCAAAGATCTTGCCGGCTCCTGATGCAATGGCAAACGGATCGTCGAATTCTTCGCCTTTAAGATCTTTGAAGGAGATACCAGCTCCCTTGATCATACGGGAGAGTTCTCTCGTCGTAAGAGCGACATCGACATCCGGAATGCCATGCTGGGAAAGTTCAGGTCTGGATACCTCAAATTTCTTTGCGGTACAAGGAATGACACTGACCACAAACAGATCTTTCGGATCAATGTGGTTCTTCTGGCAGTAGTAACTCTTTAAGAGCGCACCGAACATACCCTGTGGTGATTTGCAGGTGGAAAGGTTCGGCAGCAGTTCATGATAATTATGCTCCATGTATTTGATCCATCCCGGACAGCAGGAAGTAAACATCGGGAGCGGTTTGTTAGTCTGAATACGGTCGATCAGCTCGTTGGCTTCTTCCAGAATGGTAAGGTCGGCTGTCACATTCATGTTGAATACTTCAACATCGCCGAGCATACGGATTGCCTGTACCATCTTGTCTTCCACATGAGTTCCCGGAGGCATGTCAAAGCATTCTCCCAAAGTAGCTGCGATAGAAGGAGCCGTAAAGAACACAACCTTTTTATTCGGATCGCCGATGGCATCCCATACATCGTCGATGTTGGATTTCTCGTAAAGAGCGCCTACCGGACAGGATACGATACATTGACCGCAGCCTACACAGGTCGTGGAATCAAGACCTTTGTCAAACGGGGATCCCACACGAACATCAAAACCACGGCGAATCTGGCCAATGGCACCTACGCCCTGAACCTTAGTACAGGTGGAAACACAGCGCAGGCACTGGATACATTTATTATTGTCACGAACAACATACGGAGTACTTTCATCAATCTCGTAGGTCATCTCTTCACTCTTGAAACGATCCTCGTTGATGCCGTAGTCATAAGCAAGTTTCTGAAGCTCACAGTGGTTGCCTCGCACACAGGAGAGGCATTTCTTATGATGGGTTGAGAGAATCAGCTCGATGGTTGTCTTTCTGGAAGCACGAACCATCGGTGTGTTGGTCAGAACTTCAAGGCCTTCTTCTACCGGATAGGTACAGGCAGCGGTCAGACCGCGGCGGCCTTTGATCTCTACAACACAGACACGGCATGCACCGATACAGTTGATATCCCTCAGATAGCACAGAGACGGGATTTCGATGTTCGCCATCTTGGCTGCCTGCAGAACCGTGGTGCCTTCCGGAACAGTGACCGGGATATCATTTATCTTCATATGAATCATTTTTTTCATTGTATCATCCCCCTTATTCCATATAGATTGCGCCGAATTTACAGTTCTGCTGACAGAGACCGCACTTGATACAGGTATCGATATCGATGACATGCGGTTCTTTTACTGTGCCCGAAATTGCAGATACCGGACAGTTTCTGGAGCAGAGCGTACAGCCCTTACAGAGGTTAGGATCGATGACATAATGAAGAAGGTCTTTACATTTCTTCGCTTCGCATCGTTTGTTCTGAATATGGTTTACATACTCCTCACGGAAGTATCTCAGCGTAGATACGACCGGATTGGAAGCAGTCTGTCCCAAAGCACAAAGACAGGAAACTTTCATGTGATCTGCCAGTTCCTCGATCTTGTCCAGATCTTCCATAGTAGCTTCACCTGTAGTGATATGCTCAAGAAGCTGAAGCAGACGTCTTGTACCGATACGGCACGGAGAACATTTGCCGCAGGACTCCTCACAGGTAAACTCGAGATAGAATTTGGCGATATCAACCATACAAGTGTCTTCATCCATAACGATAAGACCGCCGGAACCCATCATGGAACCGATTTTAGCAAGGCTCTCATAATCGATCGGAGTATCAATATGAACAGACGGGATACAACCGCCGGAAGGTCCGCCGGTCTGAGCAGCTTTGAATTTCTTGCCGCCAGGGATTCCGCCGCCGATTTCTTCAATAATCTCACGGAGAGTTGTTCCCATAGGCACTTCCACAAGGCCTACATTGGTGATCTTGCCACCGAGAGCGAATACCTTGGTCCCTTTGGAAGTCTCTGTTCCGATAGAAGAGTACCATTCCGGTCCATTCAGGATAATCTGTGCTACATTGGCATAAGTTTCTACGTTATTTAAAACAGTCGGTTTTTTGAACAGTCCTTCCACAGCCGGGAACGGAGGTCTCGGACGAGGCTCGCCACGTTTACCTTCAATGGAAGTCATCAGAGCTGTCTCCTCACCACATACAAAAGCACCGGCACCCAGACGGATCTCCACATCAAAATCAAAACCTGTACCGAAAATGTTTTTGCCAAGAAGACCGTATTCTCTGGCCTGTTTAATGGCAATCGTGAGACGTTCTACAGCGATGGGATACTCAGCACGGACATAGACATAACCCTGGTTGGCACCAATGGTATAACCGGCAATCGCCATAGCCTCTAAAACGGCATGGGGATCACCCTCGAGGATGGAACGGTCCATAAATGCACCGGGGTCACCTTCGTCGGCATTACAGCAGACATATTTGATCTCGGATTTTGTTGCTTTAGCAAAGGACCATTTTCTTCCGGTTGGGAAACCTGCTCCACCACGGCCACGAAGACCGGAAGCAAGCATCGTATCGATCACCTGATCTTCCGTCATGGAAGTCAGTACTTTGTGAAGTGCTTTATAGCCGTCTAAGGCAATATATTCTTCGATGTTTTCCGGATCGATCACACCACGGTTCTTCAGGGCGATACGC
>CACZNZ010000341.1 GCA_902782625.1 uncultured Lachnospiraceae bacterium
AAGTCAGTGAGAAACTTGCGTTGCTGTTGGGCGACGGAACTTACGCTGGCAGCTTTATCGGAAGATACTATCCCGCAGAGAATCCTCACAATCAGCTCAAGCGCATTCACAAGGCACTCCACGATGATACTCTGCTCTCTCAAATCGCCTGGAGCTCACCGCAAGCAAGGCTCTATTTGTTGGAAAGATATGTCCTCAAAGCAAAAATGCAACAAAGCGACCAGAAAATCGTCGCGGTGATGGATATGCTGACCGACACCGAACAAGGGATATATTTACTTAAATCCATCGTGCGGTATTTGTTGGACGCTACGGACATGATTCAGGAGCAGCATAATGCAGGCATTGAGGAAACGGCTCCAATAATCCCCCGAACCCCTCAGGGCTTGCGCAGACAAATGGAGTCAGTGATTTCAAATCATCAACATTGCGCCGCAGACTCTCCCGAAGTGACGCAGATTCTTTGTAACTATTGCGTCAGGATGGTACAGAGCGGAGAATTGACAGATTTTCTGTTTATCGAACTGATGGGCAAAGAACTTCCGAAATACGTAACCTAAGGGTGGTGTCGCGATTTGATTTACGTCAACGAAAGGCAGGAAAACGCAAATCTCTGGCGGCTGGCTCAGCATTGCCAGCGGCAATATCGCCATTATATCTCGGACGCTTCGGAATCAGTCATTGAGCAACGTTTTTCCAATGAGTGCGATATGGCTATTGGAGTCGTTCCACGCCATGAGTCCCAGAAGCTCGCCTTTATATGGTGGGGGCTTTCTCTTGCCTATGATTTTAAGAAAACGCGAAACAGCGTGCTTTATGCCGCCGATTTTAGTAGCAATAAGAGCGGTTATCAACACTTTGCTGATGCTTTGGCAAGATTCCGGGAAGACACTCAAATGATCGACGCAGTGCTGCCTGGCATCGTATCTGGGGAATTGAATACCGCAGACACAACGACGCTGTCGAGAGCGGAACAAAATGGGACGGAAAGGGCTAATAACCCTGTTCTGTATGAAGAGTTGCTTCAGGAAGTGGTTGTGTCCGGTGAAGAAAGCCGCACGTTGCCCCTGCCTGCTGAGAAGACTGTTGTGATCCGACAGGCTTACGCAAGGTTGCTGTATATGGATTATGTCAAAAAATACATTGACGTCGGGTACCAAGTATGCCGGGTGTTCGATAAAAATCGGGAATACCGGGAAAAGCTTAATTCTACCTTCGCGTCGTTGCAACAAGATGATGCAAATAAGGAATTGATCAACGCCTTGTCTGAAGAACTGCACACGCTGTATAACGCTTTCCGGTCTTGTGATATCCAGGCTTCCGGGATCGGTGATAACCGTAAAATGCAGAGATTTGATGTTTTTGATCATCAAATCTCCTACCTTGAGCGAATTGCCCGTGCAATCGAGGAGAAACCGTGCCATGACGAGACCGATATATTTATGCCTTTGAGCATGCGGAAACTGAAGCCAGAATCAGTATTGCTCGCGAATCTGGTCTACAGGGAGATAAAGGCCGGCAATGGTGATCAATACAGTAATGATTTCTGGATCATTCCCGGCTTTTACCAGAGTATCCTAGGCATTTATGGCAATCATGACACTGCGCCCGATCTGTTTTTCAAAACCGTATTGAAAGACCGCGAAGCTGTTGGCCCCGCGAATCATCCGATAGAGGATATTATCGTCGTGTCCGGTCATTACATGGTCAAGCTCAACAAGAAAGCTTGGGATTCAATTGTAGCGGTGGAAAAGCAGCATGATGCCGGTGCGTCTCTACAGGTAGAGATAGAAGATGAACGTCCCCTCATAGAGGATGACAGTGGTTTATGCCCGTCAGCAGGCATGGACATCCTGTGGAAGCAATACGAGAACGAGAGTCAGAGAAAAACGCCTTTGCAAGCGATTGCGAAGGACATCGATAAAACAGAGTTCTTTCGTATCGAAGACAATGGCGGTACGGGAGCTTATAAAATGATATGCGCTCTTCAACAAGGTCAAAGGGCTCGGAAGAAAGAGACCGGAAATCAGGAAATGCTAATCCGGGATATCTTTTGGAAAGATGTAGCCCGCTTGCCCGACTTATCAAATATCAGTCAAGATATTATCCTCTTCATGAAGAAGATGGCGAGTCAAGAAAACATTCTTGCACTGAACAAGCAGCCACTATCCCTCCTGTCTAGCAATAAGTCTTGGGACAAGATCACCTATAAGCTTCTTCTTGGTTATCTCTGTTGGAGGAATCCCGAAATCAGTGGACGCCGAAACCTCACTGTGGAAGTGTCAGAGAATGGTAGTTTAGTGTTATCTGATTTCTTGACTGAAGCTATTCATGAGCTCCCCCAGCTACTATCTAAATATAGGCAAGATCTTCAGGATAATAGCTTTGTACTCATGATGATATCCAACGATTCCAGTCATAAGCAGTTGGTCCTGGAAAGAAAAAATTTATATGGGAAGGCACTCCGCGCCTGGTTATTTGCAGATGGTGCTGTGCCATATTGGACTAAGGAATTGAAGGAGATATTCCAGGACAGTGTACAAGATGCCATCACCCGTTTTATAGAGTCGAAATGTGGGATCGACAGCGGAAAAAGGGAAACCTTCAGCCGCAAATCATTCACGAGAATCACTGAATTCGATGCCTTGCTGAGGCTACTATTTGGCTATGCACTAATAAAAACGAATGCTGACCATATCGTTATGTGGCCTACCTTCGCTGAAAAGCAGAATCTCGACATATGCTATGCCCCAATCATAGCAGAACCAGATGAGAATAAAAGAATACAGGCAAGTACCATCATGAACCTTTGTCAGCAAATCATGGATAAACCGGAGTCGTTTGACATCTTCTTGACCTCAATCGATCAACGTTCAGACAACAATCCTTTTCAGAGCAACCAACTGAAGATGCGGCTCACTGTCATCAGAACCGTACATGATGTGTCAATGGAGAAAAAAACAGGTAAGTCAGCAGCTTACCTGAACCTTTTAAACGAGGTACAAAGGGAGTTTCCTGCTGAGGCATCTCTGATATTTGATGATGTCCTCTATAAATGCTATATGACATGTCGGGATTAATTGCGCTATTCTGATAGCCTTTTACATTGCATGGAATGCATTGCTACAACTATTATCACATATTCAAAGGTGCTGAGAGAGGAAGATAACTAAGATCCTTCATTCTGCAAATAATAGTCATCTCTCATCGCTTGTTTGATGTTATAACCATTCGAACTCGACAAGGATTTCTAACAATTGGAGGAATAGTAATATGTTGTTTTCGGAAATTCAGGCAAAAAAAATACAGATCGGTTATTGGTATTCTGTAACCGTCAAAATATTCGATGAAAAAAGGAGCATTGATTGTCTAATTACAGACATAGATGAGAAGAGGAACAAGCTCACTATCATGAACAACGATGGTCAAGAGCAAGACTTTGGTTCCCTTCAGATTCTTGACATCGAGCAACCAGACGCCGATAGAAAGAACAGTCAGGAGATCTTGGACGAATTCAATCACATCATTGCAGAAATGGAGGTCTTTCGTAGCAATGACTTGGTGGTTCCGATGATTTCGCTGAACGAAGCACTGCAGATCATAAGGGGCACGGGCGGTGAGCGAGATGATCGAGCAGCATATTTCTTTCTCAATAATGACATGTTTCCGTTTATCGCGCTGGTGCAAATTCCAAAGTTATTGTGGGAGGATGAAGTCAACAGCCGGTTTGCCTTCGAAATCCTTCTGTATGCAGTCAATTATTGTGCTATGCATCAAAATGAATATCCAGAAGCTTACATTCCTTACTTTCCTGATCAAAGAGCTCTCTATTCTGCAAGAAACGTACAGATACTCAGAAGGATTGGTCGAGTATTGCGGAACAAGTATGAGCAGGCTATTCGAAATGCACTTCCAAAGGCTAGAGAGAAAGGTTTTATCCGCTCATTTAGCATCACTAGCGGTTGGATCTGTATTGATACGAAGACGAACTTTTATTTTAATCTAAATGGTGTCCGCGATTCGAGGCTTGTCCATCTTTTGAATAACTGTGAAACATCTGGATTGGAAGTGACATTTTCCCTTGGCGACAATGGAGGTGTTAATCCAACGGCAACTGCAGTTATGCTTAGCAGCAATTCCGAAAAAATGTTGGACATCCTCTTTCCAAATGTTGATATCATGATGGAATCAACTATCCCTGAGAATTACCGTCAAACGATGCCGTGGTTGCGCAAATTGGATGGAACCATGGAGATGTGGGCCAATCGGCGCAGGAGGATAATGCTACCACACATCCAAAAAGGGAAAATCGTATATTTTGCGGGAAACGAAGGAAGCATTAAGACAGATTCGGAGGAAACTTATCTTTTTA
>CACZNZ010000342.1 GCA_902782625.1 uncultured Lachnospiraceae bacterium
AACTACCATAGCGGCGGATTCCTTTCTTATCTCCGGCGGCTTCCCTGATTGCCTGCCCGAGGACAATGCCTGTGTCCTCAATTGTGTGGTGGGTATCCACATAGAGATCCCCGTCCACTTTGCAGGACAGATCAAAGAATCCATGCCGGGCAAAGCTGTTTAACATATGGTCAAAAAACCCGATTCCGGTATTGATGGTTCCCGAACCGTTCCCATCGAGCCCGAATTCCGTTATAATCTTTGTTTCCTTTGTATTACGCTCAATGCGCGCTGTTCTTTCCCGATTCATGACTACTCCTCATCTTCAAAACGAACCGCAATAGAATTTGCGTGGGCACTCAACTGCTCAGCCTTTGCAAATGTTTCGATATCTTTATGTATCTTACGTAAAGCATCTTTTGAATAATAGATGATGCTTGATTTCTTGATAAAATCATCCACATTAAGAGGCGAGAAGAACTTTGCTGTCCCATTTGTCGGCAGCACATGGTTCGGTCCTGCAAAATAATCTCCTAATGGTTCAGAACTGTATTCTCCGATAAAGATCGCTCCGGCATTTCTTATCTTTGTCATCACTTCAAAAGGATTGGCCGTCACGATCTCGAGATGTTCGGATGCGATGGCATTGGCCGTATCAATGGCATCTTCCATCGAATCCGCTACAAGGATATACCCGAAACTCTCCAGGGATTTTCTGATAATCTTTGCCCTGGACAGAGTCTTTAAATAAGCTTCAATCTCCTCCGGCACTTCCCTGGCAAGTCTTTCACTTGTGGTTACGAGTATGGCTGAAGCCATCTCGTCATGTTCAGCCTGAGATAACAGATCTGCCGCCACATAATGAGCATTGGCGGTATCATCCGCAAGTACAAGGATCTCACTCGGTCCGGCGATTGAATCGATACTCACATGACCGTAAACCGCTTTTTTGGCAAGCGCGACATAGATATTGCCGGGGCCAACAATCTTGTCCACCTTTGCAATGGTCTCTGTGCCATAGGCAAGTGCCGCAATCGCCTGCGCGCCTCCAACCTTGTATACATGTGTTGCTCCGGCCTCATGAGCCGCCACGAGTGTTGCCGGTGTGACTTTTCCAAACCGGTCGGGCGGGGTGACCATCACGATTTTCTCAACCCCGGCCACTTTTGCAGGCATGATGTTCATCAGCACTGAAGAAGGATAAGCGGCTTTCCCACCTGGTACATACACGCCGACGGATGCCAGCGGAGTGATCTTCTGTCCCAGAATCGTTCCGTCCGGTTTTGCATCAAACCAGCTGTTTCTCTTCTGTTTTTCATGATACTCCCGGATATTGACCAGCGCTTTTTTGATCACATCAACCAGCGAAGGTTCTACCAGGCTGTATGCTTCCTCTATTTCCTCTTCTGTCACCTGGATTGTTTCTGCATCAAGACGGCACCCGTCAAATTTTTCTGTATAAGAAAACAGCGCTTCATCACCCCGGGTCCTTATATCGTCGAGAATGGCTCGGACGGATTTTTCATAGCTTTCATACTGGCTCGGACTTCTTCTGAGCAGATCTTCCAGGATATTTTTTGTGTTTTCCTTCGTAACTTTTTGTATTTTCATGCATTTCCTCCAGCACGGGTCAGTGATTTCAAATCGGCGATCAGTCTGCGGATTCTGTCCTGTTCCATCTTGAGACTGACAGGATTCACCACCATTCTTGCCGACAGGTCACAGATTTCTTCCAGCACATGAAGACCATTTGCCTTTAAGGTAGATCCTGTCTCCACGATGTCGACGATTACTTCAGAAAGGCCGACGATCGGTGCAAGTTCCACGGAGCCATTAAGCTTGATGATCTCAACAGTCTGAAACTTTTTATTATAGAAGTAATCCTTGGCGATTCCCGGATATTTGGATGCCACACGGATCAGTTCTCCGCTTCGCAGCATTTCCCTGGCAGATTCCGGACCACAGACACACATCCTGCATTTCCCGAATCCCAGGTCCATTACCTCATAAATGTTTCGCCCTTCTTCAAGTATCGTATCTTCTCCGACCACTCCCACATCCGCTGCGCCGTACTCTACATATGTCGGCACATCGGATGCCTTTGCCAGGAAGAATTTCAGTTTCATATCTTCATTGACAAAGATCAGTTTTCTGGTTTCTTTATCTTTCATCGCCTCACAGGTAATGCCCAGTTTTTCGAACATGGCCATCGTGGTTTTTGCGAGACGACCTTTTGCCAGTGCAAATGTCAGATACCTCATGCTCAGAACTCCCTCCTGAACTCTTCGAGTTCCTTGATCCGGACCGTTCCATTTTGATAATCATGGATTGTCACTTTTCTGTCAGCAAGCCAGATCAGCATCTGAGCTCCCTGGTTTCTGACATACTCTCTGTATTCCTCTTCTTGGATCTTTGTGCTGCGTGCAATCAACTGAACTTTGATTCCTGCATTGCGAAGCTCCATGGCTAAGGAAATCGCCTCAGCCGGATCTGTCTGCTCATAGACAAGCACCGTAAATGCATAGCTTTTTAAGGACACGGGAATGTTCTGTCTTGACAGTGCCATCATCAGGTCATCAACCAGAATGGTAAAACCGATTGCCGGTGCATCCATTCCGAATTTCGCCAGAAGGTTATCGTATCTTCCACCTTTGCCGATCGCATCACCCGTTCCAAAAGTATACCCACGGAAAATAATCCCGGTATAGGAATCAAAATGGTTAACCATACCCAGATCAAAGCTCACATAGCTCTCATATCCGTACAGTTCAAGGACACGGTAAACATCCCGGAGCCGGTCAAGCGCCTGATGGCACCGCGAATCCGAAGTAAGCCTCTCCGCCTCATCAAGCATGGCGATTCCACCGAAGAGATCGTTGTAGGCAAGCAGCACCCGGGAGGTTTCCTCCGGGATCGTCAGTTCTTCCAGAAGGTTCTCCATCCCAAGCGCATTTTTATTCATGACATATCCATGGATTTTTTCTTTGATATCCGGCGAAACCTCCAGATCATCCATGATGGCTTTATAAAAATCCACCTGTCCGATATCGATCCTGAAGTCCTTAAGCCCGGCAGCGATAAAGCATTCGATCATCATCACGATGCCTTCTGCATCTGCTTCAGGGGTGTCTTCGTTGTAGTGTTCTGCACCGATTTCCGTCTTTTCTTTGAGCTTCCCCTGGAATCTAGCAGAATTGAGATAGGTATTGCCCAGATAGGAAAGCCGCAGAGGCAGCGCACAGTCACTGTAATACTTTGCCGCGCTTCTTGCGATGGACGGCGTCATATCGGGGCGGAGAACCAGTGTGTTGTTCTCCCGGTCAAAAAACTTATACATCTCTGTGGAAGCCACCGTTCCTGTATCGGTGTTGAACACGTCAAAGTACTCGAAAGCCGGCGTCTCTATGTTCTGATATCCGAACAATTCCATGATGCGGGAAAGTCTTTTCTGTATACAATCCTTCTTTTTGCAGTCCGTATCGTAGATATCACGGACACCCTCCGGTGTATGGAGAAGTTTCTCAATCATAAGTCAGGCTGCTCTCTTTCTAAAAAATACCAAAATCATCGTGATCGTCCGTATCAATCTCCATCGAATCAATATGACTTGAAGATCCATACATATCCTTGCCAACCACTCTGTTGCGGATTCTCTCCGCCTCTACTCTCTCACTGAGAAGGTCTTTGACATAGGCCGGATCTTTTATATTCTCCAGATGGATCACAGGAGTCGACCTGTCTTTCGTATTCATCTCGATCGTCCCTGTACCAAAGATCTTCTGTCCCAGACTTCTTGTCAGGCTGATGTCCATCACGCGATAAAGTAGACATTCATCCTCTCTGGAAGAAAACAGTCCTGAATTTATATACAATCTGGTGGAATCTACACGGTATTTGGTGAAACTGAAAGGAAACCAAAGATGATGCTTCCTGTCTTTCCAAATAATTTCTTTTAAATCTTTCGTATTCTGGCTCATAGATATCCTCCTTCATTAGATATTACCTGCATTATCATATCAGTGTAAAACATTTATTATCAATCGTCAAATCCTTTTTGGCATCAGATACCCTTCTTGTAATTCCTTGCGTCAGATGTTATCATAGACAGGCACGAATAATCTGTTGTGAAACAACAGCCAAAAAGGAGGTTAACCATGGCATTTGACGGAGTTGTAATCTCCAATATCGTCCATGACATGCGCTCCCTTCTGACAGGAGGACGCATTTATAAAATATATCAGCCTGAAGCGGATGAACTGCTTCTGGTGATCAAAAATCAAAAAATGACCTATCGTCTGCTGGTTTCGGCAGGCGCGAGTCTTCCACTGATTTATTTTACGGAAAATATGAAGGCAAACCCTTTGTCTGCACCAAATTTCTGCATGCTTTTGCGAAAGCATATCGCTAACGGCAGGATTGTCGGGATCGAGCAGCCGGAAATGGAACGGATCGTTGAGATTACCATCGAACATCTGAATGAACTTGGCGATGTAAAAAGCAAAAAACTGATCATAGAGATCATGGGAAAACACAGCAATATCATTTTTACTGATGAGGAAGGCATGATCATCGACAGTATCAAACATATCTCCGCGATGATCAGTTCTGTGCGGGAAGTACTGCCGGGAAGGCCCTATACAGCCCCGCCTTCACAGGATAAGATTTCTGTATTCAGTCTTACTCCCTCTTATTATGAAGGGACCATGTTAAAAAAACCGGTCTCTGTAAAGAAAATGATCTATACTTCCCTCTCGGGAATCAGCCCTCTGATGGCTCTTGAGCTTTCCTACCGGGCTGGGATCGACGGAGATGCCCCTTCCGCCTCCCTGAATTCTGAGGAAAAGAGCCGGTTATATTCTTCTCTTTTACATCTGAAAGAGGACATCGACATGCACCGGTTTGAACCGAACATCATCTATGAAAAAGGTGTCCCAAAAGAGTTTTCT
>CACZNZ010000343.1 GCA_902782625.1 uncultured Lachnospiraceae bacterium
GTGAATTTGCATCACGTAACGGTACCGAATACATTGGTACCGTGTATCGTTAAGGGAGAGATGAGAAAGGAGATTTTCATGTACAGGGAAAAAAGGATTAAAGAAAAAAAGTCTTTCAGGCTGACAGCCATCGTACTCTTTACATTGCTTCTATCCATCGGTGTTATTTCCACGACTTCATTTGCCGATGACAGTGGTACCGTGTACCTTTGCAAAAATATTAAGTCCGTAACAGATTCTTAAAGGTACACGTTACAACCTTTCTGCACCGGGAAAGCCCACTACTTTAGTGGTGGGATGAGAGGTGCCTTTTCTTTTCATACAAATACATATTGATGATGTGTACGTTTTATTGTATAATATATACATGGATAATCAATATCGTCGTACAGCGACCACTGTATCGCTTATCAACTATCACTTTGTCTTCTGCCCGAGATACAGGCGCAAGATCTTTGATATCCCCGGCGTTGAAGCACGATTTAAGGAGCTTGTATCCACCATTTGTGAGAAGAACGCCATTGAGATCCTTGCGATGGAGTGCCATCATGATCACGCGCATCTGTTTCTCAGCTGCCTGCCGTCTCAGAGCCCATCAGACGTTATGAAAATTGTTAAGGGAGGAACGTCCAAAGAGCTCCGGTCCGGGTTTGGCCCCCTCGCAAAGATGCAAAACCTGTGGACACGAAGCTTTTTTGTGTCTACAGCAGGCAATGTCAGTTCGGAAACCATACGTTGGTATGTTGCAACTCAGAAAACGAGATCTTAAACTCATCAGGAATGAGGGAACTTTTTATGTATTGTGTTGACCGCATCATTGTGAGAGCGTCGGATAAGGTATACTCTTATCTCGACGAAAATGCCAGCCGGGCGAAGCTGCTCTACAATGCTTCTTTGTTCCGGGTGCGGAACCATTTCACTGCGGCCGGCAAGGCGGTTTTGACACCCAACGAACAGGATGTCGAGAATGAGATGGCTCTTCTCCCGACCAAACCGGGACGTGTTATCAATGCGTATGCCCTTCAGAAACTGATGGCACTGACGCACAATCCTGACTATTATTCCGGATTGCCGTCGCAGACGGCCCAGCATATCACTGCACAAGCCGTGACGGATTTCCGGAACTGGCTGAAGGCTTTAAAAGCGTGGAGGAAGGACCCGTCCGCTTTTCTCGGCAAACCCAAAATGCCGCACTATGTGGACGCCGACATCAAAGACTATCTCTTCACAAATCAGACGGCTTCGGTGAATGACGGCATCCTGTCGTTTCCTAAGACGAAAGCGACACTCCGGTGCCGGATCCGGGACGGGGTTCTCCGCGAGATCAAGGTAACGCCATACTACGGAAACTATATGCTGTGCGTATGCTACGAAGTACAGGATAACGTTTCTGAGGGCAGGACACATTCCGCCGCCATTGACTTTGGCGTAGACAACATCATGGCTGTCACGTCCGATACCGGAGATTCCGTCCTGTTTAAAGGAGACGCTGTCAAATCGGAGAACCAGTGGTTCAACAAACGCCGTGCGGAGCTCGTTGGTATTATCACGAAAGGCCATCCGACTGCAACATGTCCTGCCTCGAAACAGTTGGAAGCACTCTCCATGCACAGGTCCGAGTGGCTGCACGACACGTTTCAGAAAATGTCATCACGGCTGATCGAGTGGTGTGATGCACATGACGTTGGAAAGCTGGTACTCGGCAGCAACAAGGGCTGGAAGCAGAACAGCAGCATTGGCCGTGTGAACAACCAGAATTTTATAACCATACCGTTCTGCACACTGCAATGGATGATCCGATATAAGGCGGAACGAGCCGGGATAGTTATTGCGGAGCAGGAAGAATCCTATACATCACAGGCAAGCTTTATAGATAACGACCGCATCCCGGTCTACGGTGATACCGTCGCCCGTGACATGTTCTCAGGACGCCGTATCCACAGAGGACTGTATAAGTCCAAGGACGGCATCCTGATTAACGCTGATCTGAACGGCGCGGCAAACATTCTTCGAAAGAGCGGGGCTGATACGAGCTGTGTCGCGATATCAGATCTTCAGAATCCGCTTGTTTTAAGGCAACCGGATCTCAACACACGTATTCCCGTCACAGGGATAGGGGCGGCATGACACCGCCTGTTATGGCACGGAGAGCCCTTTAGGGTTCCAAAGGCGTAAGTCTCACGGCTGAACAAACCACCTTTTTTAGGAATCCCACGACTTTAGTCGTGGGAGGATGTCAACACTATGCTTCGAGCATTGCGTTTACGGATGGATCGGCAGAGATTAAGCGGATCATTTCCAGGTATTTGAAACAGGATTGATAATCGGTGTGGACATCATTCCATAACCACAATATGGTCTGGAGCAATCGGGATGCGGCACATGTTATTTGCGCTATGTATGTTGCGAGCATCATAGACGGCGAGCCGAGGATTGATGAGGAGTCGCTGGAGCTGCGCCATTGCAAAGCATTTTGGCAGCCCGAAAGCTATGGAACGGATGATCGCTTATCTGAGAAATGTAAAGCCGAGGTCTGCTGAATCATCGAACTGATGACAAATTATGCCCTCGGACGCTGGATCGTGAAGGAGCAGCAGAACGGGAAGGACCGGGCACAATATGGAGCCCGTGTGATTGACAGGCTCTCGGAAGCATTGACGGTCTTCCTCGCTTTATGCCGGCAGTGTATTGCTTATTCGGATGTAATGGAGCACGAAGGAAGACGAAGCTGTGGGTACAGGACATTTGCCCGAAAATACAGCGTTTCTGTTGAAAAACAGCATTTCCAGAGATACAATAAAGGCAGTAGGACAGCGTACCTCTTATGTTTGATGCAATGAATACAAGAGGAGGGGAGATCGTGGCGGAGAAAGACATGACAGAAAAGACGCTGGAAGCCTTCAACGATGTATTCGCGGATATTGTGAACGGCCTTTTGTTCAAGGGAAGGCAGGTCATTCAGGAGTATGCCCTGACCGATGCCCAGCCTTTTTCAATGTATAAGGCAGATGGAAAGCTGCATGAACAGGAACGGGACGTGGCAAAATACTGGAACAAGTCCACTGCCACCCGGATAAGCGTGAGGATCGCATTCCTGGGATTTGAAAACCAGACGAAATATGAAAAAGATATGGCGCTCAGGGTCATAGGGTACGATGGCATGGCTTATCGTGCTGAGCTGCCCCAGAAAGACAGATACCCGGTTATATCATTAATCCTATATTTTGGCGACAAGCCCTGGGGCAAGAACCGTACACTGTATGATGTGATTGAAATTCCGGAAGAATTCAAGCCGTTTGTGAGCGATTATAAGATTAATGTGTTTGAGATAGCGCATCTGCCGGAAGAAGCGATTGGCTATTTCCACAGTGATTTCAAGATCGTGGTTGACTACTTCGTACATAAGCGGACTGATCCGGATTACCGGCCGGTTGATCACGTGAGGTTCCGGCATGTGGATGAGCTGCTGAAGATGATGGCCGCGATTACGCATGACGAAAGATTTCTTGATGTTTTGTATGATGAGGAAGGAGGCAAGCCTGAAGATATGTGTGAAGTATTAGACAGAGTAGAGGCAAAGGGCGTGGATAAGGCTCGCCTGGAGAGCATAACAAATCTGATGAAGACTATGAAACTTACAGTACAGCAGGCAATGGACGCATTGATGATTCCGGTAGCGGAGCAACCTAAGTATTCCGCAAAGATTAAAGCGTAACATTTTCTTAAAGGTACACGGTACCATTTTGGAGGGGAATATAACATTGATGAGTCATAGTACATATAAGATCAAGTATCTGTCATTGTTTATAATTACTATGATGATATGCTTCCTGCTGACCGGGTGTGGGGATAAAAAGAACAAAAAATGGTTCATGGAAACATATAGGCTGTTATTGAATGAAAAAAATACTGTAGATGAAAATCATTTCTTAGTATTAGTGCAGACCTACCATGAACGAACCTCAGATATCAAAGACTGGTTTTCTGATGATGACTTTAACAAAGATTTTTGTGAAGCAACAAGAGAGAGCTTCAGGGAGAACCGGGATAGCGGAAATTGTTATGTAGCTCTTATGTACTTTGATTCAATCGGAGTAGATATTGACGATTTAAGGGAAGCGTTCGAGGAAGAAGTACAATCATATGTTGGCGGGGATTTCGATACGGCAGTGGCGCTGTATGATGAAATCATTGATTTCCAAGACAAAATTGACGATGAAATTGGATTCTATGGCAGGATTGATTATGGAGTGTCTGAAGAA
>CACZNZ010000344.1 GCA_902782625.1 uncultured Lachnospiraceae bacterium
GCTACATAATTTTCTATTGTACTCATATCCTCTCTCCGATACTGTGCTGTTCTCTGCCGGCAGCATGCTGCGGCGGCGCGGTTCTGATAAGTACAGAAGTTAGTTACATCCTTATCCCTGCTTTCATCACATCTGCCTTATGATAAAATATTATAATTCATGCTCTCCATAATGTCATCAATTTTATATGCATGAACTACGATAGATTTCGTCGGGGTCTTGCTCCGATTTGATCACAGTCTGATACAGAGTACAACCGAGACATATGGTATGCAGAACGCCATTGGCTGTCACAAGCAGAGAAGCCGGCGGCGTAATCCGCACGGCTTCTTCTGAAAAAAATGATCCTGATGTCTTTTACTTATCCTTCTACAAACTCGCGCATAGCCTCGAAGATAAGGGCAACCGATGTTGCGCCGGCATCTTGATAACCGAGTGCTCTCTCCCCCAGAGATTTCGCCTTGCCAAATTTCGCAATGCAGTTTTTCGTGTTCTCCATACCTTCCTTGGCCGCCGCTTCCGCCGCCTTCAGCATTTCAAGCAACCCTTTGTCTGCACTGGCTTTCAGCGCCTGTACCGCCGGCGCCATCGCATCGACCATGGTCTTATCACCGACACTCGCACCTCCGCGCTCCTGGATCTTTTCCAAGCTCTTCTGCTCCATCGCTGCCAGATCGGCCGCGTTCAGCTCTTTCTTCGGCTCTGCGCCCTGGCTTCCGGCAAGGAAAAGACTTCCGAAGATAACACCGGAAGCACCGCCCATAGAAAGAAGCATCGTTCTGCCGGTCGTTTCAAAAGGCTCATAGGCATTGTCCGTCGGATCCATGGCAAGCAGTTTCTTTTTCGCCTTCTGCAGGCCGCCGGCCATGCCAAATCCGTGATCGCCGTCGCCGGTCTGATTGTCGATCTCGGTCAGATAATCCACGTTGCTGATGATCTTGTTTGCAACGGCCAGGAGCATATTCTTGGCGTCTTCCGCGTTCAATACATCCAGTTCACCCTCTTTGCTGCGAACGACCGGTGCATCCTCCACATCCGAATCGTCAAATTCCGGCTCTTCCACCGCTTCTTCCGTGGCGGCTTCGTCGTCATCCGCCGCGCCAGCTTCCCCAACGGAACCCTTAGCGTAGTACGGGCAATAGCAAGGCATGTCGTAATACTTTTTCAGCTCATCGTCCAGCTGCATCAGGGATATGGAGAATCCACCCATCTCCTGCGTACGGCAGTAGTTATTGATATCGCAATCGTGTACCTTGATCCCCATGCTGTCGAGGATCTGGAACACACGGCGGTAACAGATCGCCATCTCCGTGACCGAAGTGGATCCGAATGCATTCAAATAGCAGACAACTTCATCCCCGGCCTTGAAATCACCGTCATCGAAGATGGCCTGCAACATCGTTTCCACGAGGGTATCCGCCGGCTCCATTGGAACGCGTTTGACACCTCGTTCACCGTGAAGGCCCATGCCGTATTCAATCATACCCTCCGGCAGTTCAAAAATCGGATGATCCGCATTCGGCAACTGGCCTGGGGATGTTGCCACACCGACGGAACGCGTATTGTTGCGCGCTTTTTCGACGATGCGTGCGCATTCTTCCAGAGGGAGGCCCGCATCACAGACCGCACCGGCAATCTTTACTGCAAACAGGTTGCCGGCGATACCGCGCCTTTGATCATACCGCTCCATCGGCTGGGATACAACGTCGTCTTGCCCCCGTACATGGGCAGTCTTGATACCGTCCGCATTTAGAAATTCTTCGCCCATGTCAAAATTCATGTTGTCTCCGGCATAGCAGCCATAAACGAACAGGATCCCCTTGCCGTTGTCGACGGCCTTGGCAGTCTGATAGATCGCATCTGGATCCGGAGAAGCAAATATGTTGCCGCAGACTGCCGCATCGGCAAGGCCCGGGCCAACAAAGCAGGAATAAATCGGCTCATGTCCACTGCCGCCGCCAATGACCAGTGATACTTTATCTTTCCTGCGTGTACGGGAGATCACCCCTTTTACCTTTGGATGACGCTTCCAGTATTTTCCATATGCCAGAATAAGACCTTCAAAGCTTTCGTCTACAACTTTTTCTTTGCTGTTTCTGATTTTCTGCATGGCTTTTTCCTCCATATCTCCAGATCCGGGCCTGATCTGCCGCTCTGTTCTACAAGACGGTTTTCGCCCTCAAAAAAGCGTTAATGGCTGCCCCACTAACCTGGTGAGACAGCCTAAGGTTGGTGAACCGTAAATAGAGCGCTCTGTTGCCCGGAATCAGGAATTACATCTTAATTACCGCTTTGATAACGTCGGCTTTATTGTCAATATTATAATCTACTCCCTCGATGATATCCTTGAAGTCAAAGACATGAGACACGATGGATTTCAGCGGGATCTTCCCCTGGCTGACCAGCTTAATTGCCATTGGATACAGATTTCTGTAACGGAACACTGTGTGGAGAACAGCTTCCTGCGCGCTCAGACTTCCGATGTCATAAGTGATCTCCGCGTTCGGTGTCATACCAACAAGTGTGACCGATCCTCCCTTGCCGACCATCTTACCGGTCTGGAGAGTAGTAAACTCTGTTCCGGCAGTCTCAAAGACAAGATCCGCACCACCGTTTGTCTTTGTCTGGATATATTCCACAGCGTCCACGTCTCTGCCGTTGATAATTTCCATTGCGCCTACTTCTTTTGCTTTATTGAGACGTTTTTCGATAACATCAACAGCATATATTTCATCGACACCGGCAGCCTTCAGGGACATGATCGTCACCAGACCGATACAGCCACACCCCAGAACGACAGCACTCTGACCCATTTTCGCTCCGGAAAGATTGACCGCATGCAGTCCGACACTGAGGGGTTCCATCAGACCTCCTTCCATCGTGTCGACATTGTCAGGAAGTTTAAAACACATTTTTGCCGGATGGGCGTAGTACTCCAGAAAAACACCGTCTCTCTGACCCGGGACAGCCATGAAATCCATTTCCGGACAGAGATTGTACAGGCCTTTTTTACACATTTCGCATTTTCCGCAGCCGACACCCGGTTCAAGAGCAACACGGTCTCCAACCTTCAGATTGTCGACCTTGCTGCCGACTTCCACAATTGTACCGCCGGATTCGTGGCCCAGAACAAGATCATCATTCACGATCCAGTTGCCGATACGCCCCGCTTCAAAAAAGTGGAGATCCGATCCACAAACTCCGACATACTCGATTTTCACTAGAACTTCATCTTCTTTTGGAGTTGGAATCTGTCTTTCCTCAATCTGCATATTGCGGATGCCTTTCATAACAGCAACCTTCATTGTGCCTTCCATAATAGTCAATCTCCTTTCTGTTTCTGTATATTCCTGGCTTGTTCTACAAGTCTTGATTTCTATTGTTATTTGGTTTTTCCATCACATTCACAGGGTTTTTCAGGGAAACATGGGGGATTGGCACCACGCGCCTCTCCCCCATGCCAACATCATTTCCTATATGGGGCTAGGTGAAAAACGTTGCGTCCGCTTACGCATACAGAGTTGTCAGCAGTTCATCTACGTTGTCAATCGTGTACTGTGTCATGTCAATCAGGTTGATGTACTTTTCAGGCGGGTTCCCTGTAAGGATTCCGTAGCAGATCTCAATACCCTGGCCGCCTTCCAGAACGGCATCCTGATAAACAGTGGAGAGCATCTTTCCGTCTTTAACAGCATTACAGCCATCTTCGATTGCATCGATACCGGTGACAATAATGTCTTCGCCCGGTACAAGGCCTTTGGCCTCGATCGCCATGATAGCACCAAGAGCCATCTCATCGTTATGGGCAACAATCGCGTCGATACCCTCTTCGAAACCTTCCAGCCAGTTCTCTGTCATGGTCTCGGCTTCTTCACGACTCCAGTTAGCAGTCTGATGGGTAAGAAGGTTGATCTTAGCACCGGCTTCGGAATTCAGAACATTCTCATTGCCTGTCCAACGATCGATCTGGGCAGACTGACCGATCGGTCCCTCCAATACACAGATATTGCCTTCGCCGCCGATCGCATCAATCGCAGCCTGCATTTCCAGTTCGCCGGCCAGAACATCATCCGGTCCTGAATAGTAATAATCCTCATCCGTGTTAACAGTCATGTTGACATATACGACCGGGATGTTGGCTTCCGCAGCCATATCCAGAGACGGAACGATAGCGTCGGAGTCAACAGCTGCAATGTACAGGCAGTCAACATCCTGTGCGATCAGGTTCTCGACCTGTGTAATCTGGTTGGAGGAATCATTCTCAGCATCAAGTGCAATCAGATCCATTCCCAGTTCATCGCATGTATTCTGTACACCTTCATTCATCAATGTAATGAACTCTGAGCTGTAATAGTATGTATATCCGATCACATACTTATCACCATTTTTCGGCTCAGCAGCACCTTCGTTGGCCATAACTGCCACTGCTCCTCCAACCAGCGTGCAGCAGAGTACTGCAGCGGTCAGCAACGACATAACTTTCATTTTCATAACGGTTTCCTCCTTTAAATGTAAGTAGTTTATTTATTCCTTCTGGTGTCGATCAAAATAGCCCCTAAGATGATCAGACCCCGTACTACCTGCTGATAATAAGATGTGACGTTCAACAGATCCAATCCAGTATTGACCATGCCGAGCAGCAGTGCTCCGAGCAGTGTTCCCCAGAGCTTCCCAGTACCACCTGACAGAGAAGTTCCACCGATAACTGTTGCCGCAATAGCGTCCAGTTCATATCCATCACCGGCTTTGGGTAGACCGGCCGATACACGGGCTGTCAGAACAACGGCTGCAATGCCACAGCAGAGACCACTGAAGACATAGACCAGCATAGTCACTAGCTTGACGTTAATACCAGAGACCATGGCTGCCTGTGCATTGCCGCCGACCGCGTAAATATAACGACCGAGTTTGAACTTTGCAAGCATGGTGGCAAAGATTATAAACACGATAATCAAGATAACCGTGGGAACCGGAAGTCCGCCAAGAACGGCTCCCTTTCCGATCTTCAAAAACTCATCCGGCAGTTTGGAAATCGGTTTGCCATCGCAATAAATGTAGGTAAGTCCACGTCCGATCGTCATCATGGCCAACGTAACAACGAACGCCGGTGCGCTCCAGTAGGCAACAAAATAGCCATTGACCAGGCCCATAGCTGCGCCGACCAAGACCGCAATGATGACAATGATCGGAATGGGCAGTGTTGTGAAATTCAGCATACCTGCTGTCAGTATTCCCGAAAAAGCGACGATTGATCCGACCGACAGATCGATACCACCTGTCAGACATACCAGAGACATACCGATGGCCAGAATACCGTTAATGGAAACCTGACGCAGAATATTCATCAGGTTCGTGGGTTTTAGGAATGTCGGCGTAGCTATGCTGAGAATAATACCTAACCCCAATACAACAAATACCAATGTGAATGTGCTGAGAACCTGTTTTGCTTTTGACTTCTCCATGATCTCCTCCTACTCCATTTCCACCGTTGCCAATGCCAGGATCTTTTCCTGCGTCGCTTCTCTTCCGTCTAATTCACCCGTCACTTTCCCTTCACTCATGACAAGAATCCGGTCGCACATGCCGAGAATCTCCGGCAGCTCGGACGAAATAAAGATGATCGCTTTCCCTTGGTTTGCAAGATCTGCAATCAATTTATAGATTTCCGTTTTTGCACCGACATCAATTCCGCGTGTAGGCTCATCGAAAACAATGATATCCGGATTCTGCATCAGCCATTTAGCCAAAACAATTTTCTGCTGATTGCCGCCTGACAGTGAACCTGCAAGTGTAGCCATCGTAGGAGTTTTTATAGAAAGAGCTTCTTTAAAAGTATCGCACTCCTTCAGAGCTTCGCGATCCTGTACAAAACCAATGCCGGTTGACAGCCTGTCCAGAGAGGCAAGGATGATATTGTTGCGCACGCTCATTCCCAGAACCAGCCCGGATCCTTTACGATCCTCCGTGACATAGCCAAGACCTGCTCTTTTCATGATAGACGGTGTTTGTTTGGGAATTACTTTGTTAAAAATAGAAATCTTTCCGCTGTTTGCTTTGGTCACACCGAAGATAGCATTCATAACTTCCGTTCTTCCTGCGCCGATCAGACCTGCAAAACCCAGGATCTCTCCCTTGTGCGCTTCGAAGGAAACATGTTCGAAAATGCCTTCCTGACACAGATCTTCTACTTTCAGTGCTGTCTCTCCCGGAACATTCTTGCGGACCGGATAGATTTCGCTCATGTCCCGATCGACCATCAGCTTGATAAGTTTCGGTTCATCCACTTCGCTAACCATGAAATCGCCGACCTGCATACCGTCACGGAAGACCGTGATCACATCTCCGATGACAAACAATTCGCTCATCTTGTGGCTGATGTAAACGATACAGCGGCCTTCAGCCTTCAGTTTACGGATGATGCCAAACAGATTCTCAACCTCGGCTTCCGTAATCGAGGACGTTGGCTCATCCATGATAATGATCTCTGAATTATGCGAGAGTGCCTTCGCAATTTCGACCATTTGCTGTTGCGACGTCGAAAGCCTGCGCATCAGCGTCGTCGGCGGCACATTGCCCATACCCACTTCATCCAAAAGTTCTTTGGCTTTTCGATTCATTTCGGCGAAATTTACAACACCTCCGCCGCGTGTTGGCTCCTCTCCCAGAAAAATGTTCTCGGCTATCGTCATTTCCGTAACCGGACTCAGTTCCTGATGGATCATCGAGATACCCTTCTCATTGGCCATTCTCGGATTCTCAATTACGGTCTTTTTCCCGCGCAGAACCAACTCTCCCTCATCAGCCTTGTAGATCCCGTACAGGATCTTCATCAGTGTGGACTTGCCAGCACCGTTCTCCCCGATCAGAACATGTACTTCACCCTTTCGAAGAGTCATGTTGACATTCTGCAATGCCTTGACGCCGGGAAAGAACTTGCTGATCCCCTTTGCCTCCAGAATAATATCATTCTGAATTGCGTTCCCTTCCATTGCGCATTCTCCATTTCCTAATCCATATGCAGATTATTATTTATCAATGCGGAGCATTCTCTGCGAATGTCCAATTAAAATGATATAGAACCAGATACAATAATCCAATCCGGGCATTTTAGAATAGGTATGATATTTTAAGAAGTATGAAAAATGGATAAAGACAATTGAGCATCCAGACAGAGTTTTACCTCTTTATGCTTCAATCTTGTGGATATGATCTGCTATTTCCAGCAAGTATTCCTCATTGGATTTCACTAAAATAACAGAAGTGCCCGCATTGGCGAACCGCTTAATATAAGAAGATATCAGAGACGCTCCATACGCGTCACAGGAAGAGAACGGTTCAAAAAGAATCAGCACCTTCGGCCGAAACATAAACCATCGTTCCATTTCTATACGAATTCTGCTGCTCTGATCTGCACTACGGATTTGCTCGTTTCCCCGCTTATTCGGATCTCCCCAAACGAGCTCCCGCGAAGCTCTGTGGAGGTTTTCGCTCTGCTGAAAATATCGAAGAGTAGAAAATTTCTGCAGAGATGGCAGAAGAATGTTATCCTCCACACTCATATTGCGGAACAGATAATCATCTTCATTCCCCAGTATTGTGGAAACGATTCGAAAGTGAATAAAACCTTTTACATTCCGACAGTGCAACTCCCTGAATCCCAAATAATAACGAGTAGAAGGGCTGATCTTCCGCCCCGAAAGATGCTCAAACAATTCTCTGCAGTACAAATTGTTTTCAACGACATAAGCGGATACTTCTCCCTCGTAGAGACGAAACCAACTCTTCTTTCCCGACAGCCACAGATCCTGCACCTGATAGATAATGTCTTTCCGTGCCCGGATATTTCTCTGTGTGCGCAGAAGCGTCCGGATTTCCGCAGCAATGGTATCTCCCAGCAAATATTGAGGCAATAATTCCAGATCGGCTTTCTCGTTCTGCTTCCACCTTTTGACCAACCGCCCCCTGCGAAATACAAGAAACTCACGGCAAACGGATTCCGAGATCTGCAATGATCGGGAGCGAAACAACACCGAAACGCCGCTCTCCGAAATTTTATGAATAACGGAGGCATACTCTCGTATTTCAGTAGTTTTCATTCCGATGCATTCGTCCTCGATAATCAGCAGCTGAGCGCCTTTTTCTGCTTCATGAATAATCCTTGCTGTCCGCCGATCAAGTTCGCTTATTTCGCTCATAAGCCTGGACACTTCCACCTTGCATCCCAGGTTCCGGAGCTTTTCTTCCGCATATTCCTTCATAACCTGTTTCTGCCGAACCCCGATGAACGAATGTGCATGTCTCATGCCCAGATATTCCGCCACCGTCCAGTTATCCAGAACAGACTCCTGCATACAAATATATCTCACACAACTTCTGAGCTCTCTGGCGTGCCGCACTTCTTTTCCGTTCAGCCACACGCTGCCCCGCGCCCCGTCAAACACGCCAGGATTCCCGCATATCACCCGGCAAAGTAACTCGATACCGGATCCATCCAACCCCAGCAGCCCAATCACCTCAGAATCCAGCACACGGAAGGAAATATGGACAATGCTTCCGTATGTGCGGCTTTCCATATTCAGATCGTGGATTTTCAGTACGGTTTTACTCAACATTCATTTCCTCTTCCTGACGAATGAGGGGCAGCGTGATCTCCACATCGGTTCCCTGTCCGATCGAGCTGTATACATGCACCCCGTAAGGAACCCCGAAAAGTAACGCGATCCGGTTATGCACGTTTGCCAGCGCGATCCCCTCGTGTTTTCCGAATACCGTGTCCTTCCCCTTCGCGGCTTCTACTCCCACAATCCGGTCATTGAGTGCGTCCAGCTCCGAGAGTGTCATACCTTTACCGTTATCTGAAATCATGATGATGAGATCGTCTGTCTCTTCAACGTCGATTGTGATCAGGCCGCCTTCCCGTTTATTTTCAAGTCCGTGCATAATTGCGTTCTCCACGATCGGCTGAAAGATCAGGCGGGGCACATAGTAGTCATATACCTCCGTATTGTCAACATCCAGTTCCAGCCGGAATCGGTCTCCGAATCTGTATTGCTGAATCTTCATATAATTCTGCGCATTGTCCAGCTCGTCCCGCAACGTGACCGTATTTCCCTTGCGACTGATGCTGTATCGAAAAAAAGCGGAAAGGGTCTGGATCATCATGGCCACTTCCCGGTTGTTATCTTGAATGGCCTGCCCGCGTATGGCATCGAGTGTATTATATAAGAAATGAGGATTAATCTGGCTCTGGAGTGCCGCCAGTTCGATTTGGCGCGAATAGATCTCCGCGTCCTGCTTTGTTGTATAGTGATTGATTACATCGCGGATAACACCGCCGACATCGGCTGTCTCCTGCCTCTGTATGATCTCCTGCAGAGTCTCCTCCACCTGGTTATCCTTTAGGCTGTTCTGAATGTGAAACAGCGGACGTATGATCATTCGCAGGTCATAGCACTGCAGCACCAAAAGGCAAACCGCTACGACACCGATCAAAACCTTTTCCCAGTTGCCGGGCAGCAAGATAGCCGCCGGTATCATCGCGATAAGCAGGATGGTCACGATCAATTTCATTCTCCACAGAGCTTTCACGTGTTTCCTCCGCCAGAAATACAGCTGTCTATGTATCCCGGAAACCTGTCATGAATGCAGCTGCCTGAAGATGACAGGCTTGACGCCCACGACCTTCTTGAACTGCTGACTGAAATACTTTTGTTCGGGATATCCCACTTCGGCCGCAATTGCACTGATAGTGTCGTTGGTCGTAGTAAGCAGTTCCTTAGCCCGTTCCATGCGGAAATTGATCAGATAAGAACTGAAATTCAGATTTGTCTCTTTTTTAAACAGGGCGCTGAAGTAGACCGGATTAAGCCCGACCACATCCGCGACGTCTTCCAGAAGGATTTTTTCCTGATAGTGTTGTTCCACGTACTTCTGCGCCATGCGAACCGGTTTAATCAGCTGAGACTCCAACGCCTCTTTTGTGGAACCGATGCATTCCTGAAAGACCTGCGACAACAATTCGGTCACTTGTACCGCACGGTGGCAGTGCTGCACACTGTTCAGCGCGTGCTTTCGCATCTGTTCCCGCTTTTCTTCTCCCAGATCCAGATGAGCAAAGAAACTATCAACCATCTGCTCCATTGCCGTATAGTACGCTTCCATATTGAGCTTTTCCAGTTCTGTACGTGATCCGAACAGATCCTGCATATATCGCGGGATGTGTTCTGCCGTCAACGTATCCGTGTCCCGCAGGAGCTTCTGCCGGATCTGGCGCTCCTTTTCTGCCCATTCCGGGCTGTTCGTCAGACAGACGGCATCAGCCCAGATCAGTCTTCCCGTACCGTAAACGATCCGATTGCAGACCGCGATGTATGCCTCCAGAATCGAGAAGCGGATCTCTGAAAACATACGACGCGCTCTTCCGATCCCGATTGTGACATAATACTGATCCATGTTGCGCAGGTATTCTTTGATCCGCTGTAACAAGTCGCTGATATATTCTCCGATCCGGCCGGCAGTCCTTTCCGAGCAACAGCACAAACAATAAATATGCAGATACTCCTTCTCACAGATGAGCAGCTGGTTCATATGTGGCTCCAGGATCTCATTGACGATCTGCTTTATACTATCCGTAGTCATATGTTCCTGCGAGGAATTCTGCGTTCTCGGATTGACGCGGTCCAGTTTGATGTCCACGCCACAGTAGATCTCCCCATACAGATTCATGTCGCCGGGCATTTCCATATCCCGCTGTTCGATAATATTTCGCAAAAAGTTCTGCTTCAGGATCAGCTCGTTCTTTTCTACTTTCTCACGAAGAGCCTGTGTTTCCTCCTTCAGCTTCTCTTCTTTCCGTACGCGCGACTGAATACTGGCCAGACACCGGTTCAGTTCTTCTTCATCGACCGGTTTGACCAGATATTGTTCCACGCCGTACTGTATAGCCGTATGTGCATACTCGAACTCCTGATAACCGCTCATCACGATAAAATCGACCGGAAGACCGGCTTTCCGGACGCTGCGGATCATCTCCAGTCCGGTCATGACCGGCATACGGATATCTGTGATGACGATATCCGGACATTCCTCCTGGATCGTTTCCCAGGCTTTCTCCCCGTCTGTACATAATCCCACACAAGTCAGTTTCAGTTCTTCCCAATGGATCAGAGAACGGATCAGTTCAGCAATGCGGTGCTCGTCGTCTACGATCAGGACTCTGAGATGCGGTTCATTCATGATACCCCTCAAATGACAGCAACACGACAATATCCGGGGTCCCGGGTGTTGGCGATGATTGTTTCTATACTCTTTTATACCATAACAATGCGCTGCTTTTCAAATGATATTGAGCTGCGGCAGTACTTATCTCCAATGCAGCGTTTCGATCACGCCGCGGATCAAAGCGTTAAATTTCTGTGCGTCCCAGGCTGCCCGGCCGATAAACAGCCCGTCGATATGCGGCTGCACGATCAACTCATTTGCGTTGCCAGGATTGACGCTGCCACCATAGAGGACCGGGACCGTTTCTCCAATCTCACCAAACAATTCCACGAGGCAGTTCCGCATGACGATATGCATCTCCTCGGCATATTCCGCGCTGGCAGGTATCCCGCTCTCGCCAATTGACCACACCGGCTCGTAAGCCACCCAGATACGATCAGCCTGATCGGCCGTGACCCCATGAAATCCGCTTATGATCTGTTCACGGAGAATCTCCGCGCTGATCCCAATTTCCTTCTGTTCCAGAGTCTCGCCGACACAAAGCAGTACCGTGAACCCGTGTCGCAGTCCGGCCAACACTTTCTTGTTTTCTTCCGCATCCTTCTCGCCGAACGTATGACGGCGTTCCGAATGCCCTATCATCACAAAATCCAGTCCAAGCTCCTCAAGCATGACCGGCGAGATCTCGCCTGTGAACTGCCCCTGATCCTCCCAGCACATATTCTGGGGGCCTACCTTGACCAGGCTTCTGTCTACTTCTTTCGTAATCCGGTCAAAGGTAAAATACGATGGCAGGATAAACAACTGAAAGGTCTCACGGTCGATGTCCGCGGTGAGTGCCGTCAGGTCTTTCAGGAAGGTGACCGTTTCTTCGACTGTCTTATACATTTTCAGATTGCTGCCCATATACAGTTTTTTCTGCATCATTTATCTCCCTGGATCAACTCTTCGTTCTCTCTTCATATTCACGCATCGCATCTACCTTTGGCTGCGATGCGCATCCCGGCTCGAATTCACAGGTGAGAAATGCGTGGATCAATTCTTCCCGCAGCTTGTTTCCGATCGTGAACGCACCCAGACAGCCGATATTGGCGTCATTGCTGAGCCGCGCTCTTTTCGCCGAATAGATGTCGGAAAGCAGCGCCGCATAGGCGCCCTTGACCTTGTTTGCCGCCAGACTCATGCCCAGACCGGTCCCGCAGAACAGGAGCCCCCGGTCATAATCACCTCGGACGACGGCTTCCGCTACTTGAAACGCGACGTTTGCGTAGATCGGATCTTCGCTGCCGAAATCCGTGATCTCTCCCAGACCGTTTTTCCTGATATACTCGATAGCTTCTTCTTTTGCGACATGTGCATTGGGGTCGCATCCTACCGCGATCTTCATATTTCCTCCTTATACTACTCCACCCCGGCCCTGGCCTTGCCGGCGATGACAAAAGTAGGGCCTGAAAAACACTGGTATCCTTTATAAGCTTATATCGGCCGTGCATGGGAAGAAACCTGACGATTCAAGAATAAGTATGATTTCTTAAGGTTTTCTGTGAGCATAAAAACAAATACCAAAGCACATACAGGCGAACCGCGAAATTAATTTCATATCGTGAAATTATTTTATATTTTCTTTGACAAATACGTCCTTCCCGTTTACACTATATATACATATGGAGATGAAAATAATATCTGTATGGTTTACTGCTGTTTCTGCTGACGCTGCGTCCATGGCACAAAGGAGTGTGAAGCCAATGAAAGCATTTATCATGAATGAAGAACGGAAACTCGTCGTCCGGGATATGCCCAATCCCACACCCACGGACAATAACGCCATCATCAAAGTGCGTTATGCTTCGA
>CACZNZ010000345.1 GCA_902782625.1 uncultured Lachnospiraceae bacterium
AATATTGAATCTTCGTATTTTGATAGACCGGATAACCTGCCTGCAGCCGGATATAGTCCACGATGCCTCCCAGCCGTTTGTCTTTCGCCTTCACATTATTCGCTTCCTCGACGCCTTTCGGAAGAATGGGGAAGAGTATGTTATCGATATCCTCGAACCTCCTGCGCATTTTGAAGCTGGATCTGTCCATGCCGACGAACAGGTACATCATCGTCCCGAAGATCGGGACCGCCATAATCAAAACGATCCATGTCATGCGGATGGAGGACGTATTATAACTGGCATAAATGCCAAGGACCAGGAACAGTCCAATAAAATGGATGATCGTGTAGATCCAGCCGGCTTTCTGTCCGGCAAATATAAGCAGTACAAAAAGTCCCAGGATTCCGATCACCATCGATGCGACTACCAATACCATTCGCATCACACCGTTTTTGACAGCTTCTTTTTTTTCATATGTTGTGTTCATGATCACATTCCTTTCGATTTATTGGCCGGAGTCTGCATCTATGTAGTTAGTATAACATATGTTCCTGACTTGTGACGCACGAATTTCTACATCTAAAAGCCTCTATTCTTATTGAGCTTTTGAGTCGGAATATGGTAAAATGGGAATCATATTTTTTGAAAAAAGGAGGTTGGTATTATGTACCGCACAAACAAGCGAATACTTACAGTACTTGCACTGGTTGTAGTTCTGTTATTCACCGGATGCTCTGCCAGCGCACCCAAAACATCTTCGGAAGGAACCACTGAACCGAAGAAAGGACCGGAAGCAACAACTGCTGTTGATCCCGCATCTCTTCTCCCTGAAGGAGTTGTTCCCATCACCTGGGAACCGTCTCCGGACAATCTGATCATTCAAACCGATGAAGCTAAAGAACTGTATACCCGGATCAAAGCTGATGATTATCCGAGTTTGGAAGAATTAAAGAACGCGGAAGTCATTTCTCAGATCGACGCTCTCTCTGATTACTATATCGCTTTATACGGAAAAACCTCTGAGATTGATACTCCTGAGAGAAAAGAGCTCAGGCAGGATATTCTGGATGATTTCCTGGCAATCGGATCAGCGAGAAAAGAAGGAGACAAATACGTTTATGACGGAGAGTTGGACAAAGACTATGAGATGGAACTGGTTTTAGGTCTGCCGGCTTCCGGCAAGTCTACCCGTGTTACAGATCCTGACAGCGAGGAGATGGACGCCTTTATTCTTGACTGTGATGTCATTAAAGAGTTTTTCCCGGAATACAAGGAAAGCCACGGCGCAGCAGCGGATGCCGTTCACATGGAAAGTATGGATATTATGAACATGGCTGTCGAAGAGCTGACCACAGGAAAAATGAAAGGAACCAATGTTATTCTTCCTCTGGTTGCCTCTGACTATGATGACCTGATAAAAAATTATATCGAACCTTTTGAAAAAGCCGGATATAATGTCAGAGCCAAGTTTGTACCATGTGAAGAAAACGCCAGTGTGGCAAGAAACCTTGCCAGAGAGTTGGATTCCGGGCGGATTATTAACAGCAAAGTCGTATTCTCCTTTGGAAAGAAGCCGGAAGAAGTATATAATAAACTGGCACCGCAGACCAACAAGTTCGGTCTTCCTTATGGAGTGGATCTGAAAGAAGATGCTTTCGATGACGCGGCATAATGATTATAGCTTCGAAAGGAGCTTTTGAGGAAAATGGTATGAAAAACTTTTTCAAAAATGTATTTCGTTATGCAATGCCGCTATTTGTCGGGCTGACATTATCTATCATATGTTTTTTCCTGATTTTCAGATTTGACGGAATCAGCAAAGCTTTCAGCTCTATCATATCCATATTGAAACCGTTTATATACGGTGGTGTGATCGCATATCTGCTGAAAACACCGTATAACTGGTTTGAAAGAAAGCTTCCTGGTCTGATCGGTGATAAACACAAAGGTCTTGTTAAAGCACTCTCTTTGATCATCGTGCTGCTGGCTGCCGTGCTGATCATCGTTCTTTTGTTGGTTCTGGTAATCCCGGCTCTCGTGGATAGTATCATTGCCATAGCCGAAGCCATTCCCGGTGTTCTGGAAAAAGT
>CACZNZ010000346.1 GCA_902782625.1 uncultured Lachnospiraceae bacterium
ATTATCTTTAAAAAGACCCTGATCCGACAGTTTCAGAGGATACAGCATCGCCGCCGGCACCGGCACCCATGGTGTAACGGTAGCCGCTTTTGAGTTCAAAGTTATACTTTCCGGCAACCTTACATCTGGTATAATATCCGGAATCACCGAACATGTCTTTCTTACCGTACCAGGTATCCCCGTATGCCTGGTTGATATGATATGTGCCGGATGCCAGGCTGAAGGTAGCGCTGTCGTGCGCAGGGATAAAGATACGGGCAGCCAGCTTATCATTTCCGGAGTAGAGTTTGATATAGGTTCCCCTGGCGGCAGAGTTTTTGATCGTAAACTCGACGGAGGATGACTGATAATCCGGGTTTTGATAAAGAATCTTTTTCGACGGATATCCACGATTGCATTTTTTCGCTTTTTGTGCCGAATCCTTAAAGTCGCCAAGGGTTCGGAAGATCATGTAAGCCTTATAGAAATGTTCATCTTTATAGAAGGCATTAGCTTTCTTGTAATTCATCTGATTGGAACATTCTTTGTGGAGATCCCGCCAGCCTTCATAGGGATTGGAAGGATACTGATTCAGGATCTTATAGGCCCCGTCATAATCCTTTTTGTCCGCAAGGGCTTTGGCTTCCCGGAACATGGCTACGCTCTTGCAGGCGAGTGCCCGGTCCTTCGAATCCTGAAAACTGCTGATACCTGTAAAGAGTTCTGCGGCCTTGGCAAGGCTCTCGTCATCACCCTTTGCCTGGAGGTCGGAGGCCTCCTTATAGACGGAGCAATTCTCAGACAGCTTCGCGGCGTCTTCATAGTCTTTCACCTTATCAAAACACTGGATGGCTCCCTCCAGGTCTCCGTCTTTTAGCTTGGCATGACCTTCATAATAAGTGGCAGCTTTTTTGGAATCTTCGTAATCTCCCAGGCAGGAGAAGATCTTGGAAGACGACTCATATTCTTCTCCACCTGCCATTTCTTTGGCCTGTGTATAGAAATTGGCCCTGCCGTCATCAACGGCCTTTTGCAGTTCCTCATTCGACGTTTTGACTTTCGGATCTTTTTTGGCGTATTTCAGAGCTTCTTCGTAATTGCCGGCATCCAGTTCCCCGTAAATGTGTCCGATCGCCGCAAGCTTATCCGCATCTTTAAAACCGCCAATCTCTTCAAATCCTTTGGCTGCCGGAATGTAACTCCCGTTCTTGAACAGGGCTGCAGCCGCTTCGAATTTTTCTGTCTTAACTTTTCTGTCGTGGTAAATGTACCCGCCCACGCAAAGTATCACAACGAGTGCTACGATGCCGGCAATGGTCGTTGTTCGTTTCTTGTTCATCCGGATCCCCCCTTCTGAAATGCAACAGTTACAACTACTTATGCCGCAAAAACTAGCCTTTTAATTTCTCCTTTTCCGCATTGAGCAGATCAAGATTGATTTTATGTTCACCGGCGGTCTTATCCACCCAGAGATTCAGGGAACTGATTGCCAGTGAAATAGCGTCCAGTTTCAAACTGATCAGGGCAAAATCATGGATTTCGTCATCCGTGATCATTCCGTCCCGACCGATCTGGATCAGCCGGTTCGTCAGAGAATCGATATCATTCAGGCCGGCGATGGTTTCCAGGATGATACCGGAGAGATCTGTCATACTCACCTCCGGCACATACCTGTCCCCGATTGCACATCTGTGGGAACAGTAGTAGTTGCACAGATCCGGCCTGCCATAGCAGTCCGCCATCTGAACAATATCGTAAGGAGTCGGTTCCTGGGACTCATATTCAATTTTTTCGATCCTTGCAGCGGAGACCCCCGTCATAAGATCCGATGCCTTTTCCCGGGTCAGTCCCTTCTCCTCCCGCGCAAGCTGATAGATCGTTTTGTTTTCTCTGGTAGATTGTCTTCCCATAGCATTCCTCCTTTAGTAGACATCCAGATCAGTCAGATGTTGCGGCAAGATCGGCACAGGATCACCATGGGCGAGTTTCCTGCCGATTTCCGGATCCAGGGCATAGGTCCTTTTGCAGCATCTGGTGGTTACATAGTACTTTCGGTTCCACTTCAGAACCGGAATAAAGAATAAACTGAGAACGGTGTAAGTCATATAGATAACATAACGGGTATACTGTCCGCAGCCTGCACAGACAACAGGCTCTTCGCAGGTAAGCTCTTTCCTGCGGGTGTTGATTCCCATGATAAAAAACATAAGAGTATCCTACATACGCTTCTGGAACTTCTTCCAGGGAATATCAAGAGTTTTTCCTTCGTTAAGAAGCTCATTGACATGCATCAGCAGAGGAAAATCATCTTCACGGACTTTGCCCCTTTTGGCAAGAGCTTTTACAGCGCGGGCTGTCCGGGTGGCGATGACAACAGCTTCCAGGGTCTGTCCTTTTAACTGTTCCAACGTCTCTTCTATGGTACATCCCTTGCCGAGAAGCAGGCCGACCGTACGGCTTCGTCCTGCGGAAACCGTCACATCAAGATCTCCCGCAGCATACATGATATTGTCCTCCCGGCCGCCTGCCAGGCGGAGAAGATCGAGCATTTCCTTGACGCTCTCCTGGAAGAGGGCGGCTTTCATATTATTGTGGTCGATGCCGTCATCCCCGAGCTTTTCCTTGATGCCGATGGCCAGGGCAGTGCCCAGGGCATAGCCGTTCTTTAGTGCAACCGCACACTCAAGTCCGACCACATCAAGCGTCAGGCTGATGATATAGTAATCTGTGGAGAAAATGTTTTGGATCCATTCGAGGGTCTCGAAATCCGGGCCGCAGTATCCTACGAAGGAAGGATCATGATCTGCCAGATCTCTCGCCGTGCAAGGGCCACCGATGGCATAGATCCTCAGCTTGCTTCCGGCCGGAAGTCTGGTCTGCCAGTATTCCGGATAGGTCTGCATCGAACCATCCTCATAGTCAAGCATACCCTTGGTCACAGAGATCAGAGGGACGTCCTCGGAGAGCAGCGGCAGGATTTCATCGCCAAACCATTCCACTCCGAAACTGGATATGCCGCAGACGATCAGATCCGCACCCGCAATGGCCTCTTTCACCTGTGAACAGTTATAATAATGAATGCCGTCATGCAAGGTACGAAACAGATTTGTATGATAATGATCTTTTCGGAGCCTTTCGATAATGTCATCATCCAAAGGGCTGCCGACCAGCCTTACTTCATGTCCGTTTTCATATAATGGAAAGGTAAGGGCACTGGCCATCTGTCCGGCGCCGATCAAAGTTACTGTACTCATGGTATTCCTCCTTGAAAAGAATTGCTTATACTGTATTGTAGCATGACAGAGAAGTATTTGCCATTTATTCCAGAGTATGATATCTTTTTTTTAACGCGTTAGTGCGTTCAAACTCAGGAGAGATCTGTGTAAAGCAGACGCCGAAGGTGTACGCGAAGGAGATCTTCGTAAAATCACTCAGGCAAAAGGATGGAGGAGACAGAATATGTTAAAGGCAGTAAATGAGTTCATTGTATGGCTTGATGGGTTTGTCTGGGGACTTCCCCTGATCATTTTGATCCTGGCAACAGGGATTTATCTGACAGTCAGGCTCAATCTTCTTCAGTGCAGACATTTGGGGAAAGCACTGAAGTATATGATCAGGAACGAAGAGGAAGGACACGGGGAGGTCACAAGTTTTGGTGCTCTGTGTACTGCCTTGTCTGCGACGATCGGAACGGGAAACATCGTCGGGGTTGCCACTGCCATAGCGGCAGGAGGGCCGGGAGCTTTATTCTGGATGGAAGTAGCGGCATTTTTCGGAATGGCGACAAAGTATGCAGAAGGCCTGTTGGCCATACGCTACAGAACCATTGATGATGACGGCCATGTCCTTGGAGGACCTTTCTATTATATTGAGAGCGGAATGGGAAAACGATGGACCTGGCTTGCCAAACTCTTTGCCTTTTTCGGAGCAGGAGTAGGTCTGCTGGGAATCGGAACCTTTACCCAGGTAAACGGTATTGCATCAGCGACGACGAATTTTTTTGACCCGAAGGCCCTTCATACGATTTCTATGTTTGGACGAGACTATACTTTGGCCACCGTGATTACCTGTTTACTGGTTACGGTCTGCGTAGCACTTGTCGTCATCGGCGGCATTAAGCGGATATCGAGTGTGTCTCAGGTTATTGTGCCATTTATGGCGATCTTGTATTTTGCTTTTGCAGCAATCATCATCGTGACACATTTGCCGCAGATTCCGGGAGCGATCGTGCTCATCGTCAAAACAGCTTTTACCGGTACTGCATTGGCAGGAGGAGCTATGGGAAGCATGGTTATAGCCATGCAGAAAGGAATTGCCCGAGGGATTTTTTCCAATGAGGCTGGTCTGGGAAGTGCACCAATCGCTGCGGCAGCAGCACAGACTAAGGAGCCGGTCAGACAGGGGCTGGTTACCATGACGGGAACCTTCATCGATACGATTGTCATCTGTACCATGACAGGTCTCAGCATTGTCCTTGCCGGAAGCTGGAATACCGGTCTTGTAGGTGTGCAGATTACCATGGATGCCTTCCAGAAAGGACTTCCGTTTCCACCTTACATTGCCTCTTTCGGGTTGATGCTTTGCCTGGTGTTCTTTGCATTTACAACCATTCTTGGCTGGAATTATTACGGAGAACGGTGTCTTGAATACTTATCAGGCAGGAATCAGACCGCTGTCAAAGTCTACAGGTGGTTATACATTCTGGCCGTATTTATCGGGCCTTATATGACAGTGGAGGCAGTATGGAACATAGCAGATATTTTCAATGCACTGATGGCAATCCCCAACTTGATTGCGATCATAGCACTACGCAATGTGATTGCGGACGAAACAAGCAAATATTTTCATTAGCAGGAGGAGATAACATGAACAAGATAAGACGATGGATCAAGAGAACGCCGGTATTTGCCTTAGCGATATTGGCTGCATGGATGTTATGCCATATGCCGGTTCAGGCGGCAACACACGTCAAAGAGGCAGAATATGAAGGTAATGGGAAGATGGAAGTGAATTTTACTTCCAAAGTCAGATACAAGAACCTGAAAGTGCAGGTCAAAGACGGTAAGACCAGCAAGAAGGTCAAAATTCTGAAAAAAGATAAGGATGAACTGGAATTCAGGATCGCAGGTTACAAACCCGGAAAAACCTACACCTTTAAGATTACAGGGGTTTATAAGAAAGGCGAAAAGAAAGCTTCCACACTGACCGGCAGTATCATGATTCCCAAAACGCATGGCGCAGTCCCGATCGCAGAGATCAACTATAATGTAAAAGAGAACAAGGTGGAATTCGAATTTGCAAAAAAAGTCCAGTATAAATCGGTCAAAGTACGTATAACTGAAGGGAAAAAGAATTATGTGCGTAATATCTCGGAGAAAGACAGATCGGAGCTGGAAGTCAAGATGAAAAAACTTACGAAAGGGAAGATTTATCAGTATTCGATCAGAGGGATCAAAAAGAAAGGATCCGGCAAATTCGGGACTATTACAGGCAGTTTCAGAGTGCAGTAGATAAATGAGTCGTTACCCCCGCCTGTGTGACATATCTGTGACACGGGATATGGTATCCTTTAGACAACAAAAACAAAGGAGGTAACGACCATGAAAAAAACAACATATAAATCTATATTTGCAACAACATTTATCGCTGCGTTAGCAGCAGTAGGAACGATGACCATGCCGGCAGCAGCCATCAACACCAAAGCAGCATCAGCAGGAACAAAGGTTATTCATGAACTTCCGGACTGTGATCACGAGTACGAAGGAAAACTGTTCGAGGAAGTGTATGATCACATCGAAGACAAATTCGAAGATTCTTTCGCGAAAGCCGATGTCGGTGTTCCGGTAGCAATCGTTGTCGATGTAGACCAGAGCAACCCGGATGACATCGTCATCAAAGGAGACTTTGAGCTCTACAATTTCAATCAGAAGGGAGATACGCTTGAGTGTGCATCTTTCGGAAGCTTCCCAGGCGCAATCCATCTGGAGAAAGAAAAAGACGGAGATTATGAAGTAACCAAAATGGAACTGGTGGAAGACGGCAGCGAATTCAACAGCAGTGCCAAGAAGATCTTCGGCGACAAATATGATGCATTCATGAAAGTGCAGTCCGATGACAAGACCAGGGATTCCTACAGAGATCAGATCCTTGCCAACTACGTCGAGGAAAATGGTCTTTCGATCAAGAAAGTAAAAGATTACGGACAGGATGCAGTAACACTTCCGCAAGAGAACATCGAAGAGTTCAGCAGCATCGTAAATGGCAAATAATAAAAACACATAGCAGTATCAGAAAATCTGACAGAAACTTCAAAAGTTTTTGTCAGATTTTTTTATTTTATACCGAAAAACTTATTGTGTAAAAAAATGTGCTGAATAAAACAAAATATTACTGTAGAATATTACAATAATATACTTTTGTTAATTGTTGCTACATTTATGATAGATGATTATAATAAAAATGTAGGATATTTCAGCAATGATGTTGTGTATTTTTGTTTTAAGATGGTAAAAAACAGCACTTGAGTGAAAGATTAAGCATAATTCTTGTAGCAAGTACACAATATCAAGATTTACAGGTAAGGAGGAAAAGTATGGTATCAAAAAAAAGAAGCTTGAGAAGATGGTCGGGGATACTGCTGGCATATATACTTGTATTCACAATGCCGATATTTGCTTTTGCGGAAGGTGGAAAGGCAGCGGATCCTATCAAGGTGTTCATGACGATCAGTGATCAGGGGATGATTGCGTCAGACAACGATGGACAGCCGATGGCGTGGAGAGAAGTAACGGTAGAAGATCTTGACAGCAGTGGTGATTTTACATTTTATGAAGCACTGGTTGCGGCACACAAAGCGTACAACAAGGCGGCAGGATTCGAGGTTGACGATACTAGTGGATGGGTTAATTCTTTATGGAGCAAAGCAGCTAATGCTGCCAGCTACAGTTTTTTGAGAAATGATCAGGCGACTCCCGTAGTTACTAAAGAATTAATCAGTGCGGGCGATCATCTGGAGGCATCTGTTAATCAAGACTTTGATTTCTATGCTGATTGGGCAAGTGCCTTTGATATTTATACAAAAGAAGTAAATGTGGGAGAATCTTTTAGTCTGACTCTGAAAGGGTTTCAGGCGATGTCCATAAATGCACCTGCGCCTGCAGAAGGAGTAAATATTGGCATTATCAATAATGGCAAATTTGAGAAGATCAATAATGCTGTAACAGATAAAAATGGTACAGCAACATTATCTTTTGATAAGGCCGGAACATACGTCGTTACGGCACAGGGAGCAGCTCGTGACCTGATTAAATCTGAAAGTTGGGGCCCGTTTACTGATTGTGGCGTTGATAAAGAAGGGAAAACTATATTTGGATTAGAGAACTATTCTACTAATGAGAAAAAAATAGGATATACAAAAACGAATTATGGGACAGGCCCGTATCCTTATGAGGAACTTGAATGGGTTGATTCAACTGCTTATGTTGCGAGTGAGTTTAATCAAGGCTTTCTCATGTATTCCGGGGATATACTTAAAAACTGTCCTTTGATTGCACCTTGCTGTGTTGTAACAGTAAAAGAAAAAACATCAATCTCAGGAGCAACGGTTACAGCCAAGAACCAGACCTATACAGGAAAAGCTCTTACACCGGCAGTTACAGTAGAGATGAATGGAAAGACTCTCGTAAAAGATACAGATTATACGGTTGCTTACAGCAATAATAAAGATGCAGGTACTGCAAAAATCACAGTAACCGGTAAAGGAGGATATAAAGATACCGCTTCCGGCAAATTTGTAATCAATAAAGCTGCCCAGAAGATGAAAGTCACCAAAAAGACTTTCAAGGTTAAAGCGAAAGCAATAAAAAATAAACCGAAAACAATTAAACCAGCAAAACTCATCACTGTAAAGAAAGCTACAGGAAAGAAAACTTATGTAGTAAAACCTTATGGGAAAAAGGCAAAGAAGGTATTAAAGTGCTCTAAGACGAAAGTTATCGTTAAGAAAGGCACAAAAAGAGGAAATTATAAAGTTAAGATTACAGTGAAAGCAGCTGGTAACAAGAATTATAAAGCAAAAACCAAAACGGTTATTTCAACAATTAAAGTTGTGAAATAAACGGAGTATAGAAGCATAATTATGACAGGACGGGAGAACAGGGTTTGCCAGGACTCCCGTCCTGATATTATTAACGTGTTCAGGGGATGATGCCATGCGGTCAGACAGGATACAAAAAAAGAGAATAGAAGATTTGTATAATCAGATTATAATTGGGTTGGTTTTTGGAATGCTGTTTTTGTCGTTTATCGTGATTAAAGCTGAAGCATTTACACTTACACAGCCCAAACAAGGTACATTTTCTTTTGCAGGATCAGGCACAAAAGATGACCCGTGGTTGATAAACTCTGCAGAAGATTTAGAAACCCTCCGTAATGAAGTGGTGAATGGAAACAGCTTTCAGGGAGAGTATGTACAATTAGGTACAGATATAGAACTTCCAGAAGATTGGGAACCAATCGGAGACTTAAAGCCGGGGACAAATTCGTGGAATTATGGTATGAACGGGGCACCTTTCAGCGGTGTTTTTAATGGAGCCGGACATACCATTACCAGCTTCGATGGAGGAAAGCCTTTATTTGGCTATGTCCGTGAAGCAACGATCATGAACCTGAAAATTGCGGGTAAACATATTGACGGGAACGGACTCATCGATCATTATGTTACGGATAGGGGAGCAGACGGGAGGCGGAATCCCAAAATAGCAACAGTGATTAATATTACGATCTGTTCAGGAACTTCCATTAAAGGCTCCGGTATTATAAGCGGTTATGCTTCTGCAGGGAAT
>CACZNZ010000347.1 GCA_902782625.1 uncultured Lachnospiraceae bacterium
TCGGAAGCAAAGACAAACGGATGAAATGGTTCGATGTTCGGTTTTTGATGTTCATAGATTAAGAGGTCAGCAGAAGCTGACCTCTTTGTTCTTTTATTCTATTTTGCTGTAGCCGAAGCTGTTACAGATCGCATCAACCTTTACTCCGGCTTTACATAATGCACAGTCGTGGTGTGGATAAGAATGATAGTCCGGAATGTCGCTTGAATCAAACAAGTGGTATATCGGCATACCTGCAACTGAGGTTGCAGCAGAGAATATAGCTGAAACGCCGGTTACGATTCCGCCATAGTATTTGACTACATCAATTGAATTGGATAATGTTTTACCTGTCGTGGCATTTGCAAGCAGAATAAGTATATGCTTGCCCTTGATCATTGGCTTGATATTATCTCTGAAAACAAGTTCACCTGTGGCACCGAATTCAGGTACAGTGATATAAAGTGTCTTGTGTGCATTTGTCGAAAGGATACCTGTTTTTGTGAGATGCTCAGCAAGATATGCTCCTATCACTTCACAACCGTCGAGACACAGAATGGTATCAACGGTTGTGGTGGCACTATACTGCTCTGCAATAGCCTCAGCGATGGCGTTGGCCTCGGACTGACGTGCCTTTAGTGCTGACATGTCAATGAAATAGTTGACGTGAGAATTCGGCGTTACGAAATGTCCTTTGAAAACGCGCAGAAGGATTTCCGGGTAACGTTTGTTGGGAATTTTTACATAATCTTCCATGGATAATCACCTCGTATAATAATTTGTGCACACAATACAAATAAAAGTGGAGAATTGTGATATTATTATACCATATTATTGCGATTAGCCAAGTTCCTTGAGAAAAATTTTAGCAATATCTACAAGAGGAGTGGAGGTTTCCATACTCCTTTTTTGCAAAAATCTATATGCCTGGTCTTCGGTAAAATTGTTGCGAACCATGACCAGTTCTTTAGCTTTTCGTATAATTTCTTTTTCTTCGATAGGGCGAACGGGACGCATTGCAGATTTACGCCTTTCGTCCAGCTCTATAAGTATGCGGGCACTTCCACATATTTCTGCGCCGGGAGCAGGGAGTGCGATTCTGAATACATTTTCATTTTCACACATATCAAGGTCGGCAGGGCGTCCTGCAACGAGCATAAATGCCTCATCATCGAGCTCGTATGCCAGATCATCAGCAGTCATATCATTCAGACGAGGAGCGCAAATTACTACGCCGCCTCCAATCTTTTTTATCGTTCGCAGGACTTCACTTCCGCTTTTGCACGCACATAGTACGTCGATTCCACCGCGCTCAAGCGCTTCTGAAATTGTGGTACGCATTTTTTCAGTTGGAAAGGCTATAACTGTTCGTACCATAATGATGTCTCCAAGATGCTGTGTTTAGTAGTTTATCATGTATCTGTCAAGCTCCCATTTGCTGACCTGTGAGCGGTATTCTTCCCATTCCTGCCATTTGCCTGCAAGATACTGCTTATATACGTGATCTCCAAGGGTTTCTTTGACAAGTGGATCGGCTTCCATTTCTCTAAGTGCTTCATCAAGCGATGTCGGCAGAGTCTTCACGCCGCAGGCAATACGCTCTTTAAGAGACATTTCATAGATGTTTTCTGTTGTTTCTGCAGGCGCTTCCAGATTATTTTTGATGCCATCAAGACCTGCTGCGATGCAGACGGCAAGCGCAAGATACGGATTGCATGACGGATCGGGACTTCTGAATTCAATCCAGGTGTTTTCGCCGCGGTAAGCCGGGATTCTAAGCAGAGTAGAGCGGTTTGATGCTGACCATCCGAGATAACATGGGGCTTCATAGCCTGGTATCAGACGCTTGTAGGAGTTTACAAGCGGGTTGGTGATAGCTGCAATTCCGCGAGCGTGTTTAATAATTCCTGCCATGAAGCTGTAGGCATCTTTCGAGAGCTGAAGCCTGTCATTTTCATCATAGAAGGAATTTTTACCGTCCTTGAAAAGTGAGAAGTTGGTATGCATGCCGGAGCCATTTACACCGTATAGCGGTTTGGGCATAAAGGTTGCATGGAGACCGTTTTTCTGGGCGATAGTCTTTACAGCGAGTCTAAAGGTCATAATGTTGTCGGCAGTACGAAGAGCATCTGTGTAGTGAAAATCAATTTCGTGCTGACCGCCAGCTACTTCATGATGGCTTGCCTCTATTTCAAATCCCATTTTTTCAAGAGAAAGACAGATTTCACGGCGCGTGTTGCTGCCGTGATCGAGCGGAGCCATATCGAAATATCCGGCCTCATCGCCTGTACGTGGCGTAGGACGACCGTTTTCATCGGTTTCGAAAAGGAAAAATTCGCACTCGGGACTTGCTTTGAATGTATAGCCCAATTCTTCAGCTTTTGCTAACTGTCTTTTTAAAACGAGACGTGGATCACCGTCGAAAGGTTCACCACTGATTGTGTGTACATCGCATATAAGACGTGCAACTTTTCCGTGCTGTGGTCGCCATGGCAGAAGTGCATAGCTGTCAAGATCCGGGTGAAGTACCTGGTCTGATTCGTACTGACGAGCAAAGCCCGCAATTGAGCTGCCATCTATTTCTATTCTGTTATTTACGGCTTTTGCAAGCTGAGGTCTGGTTATTGCGACATTCTTTAGCTGACCGAATATATCGGTGAACTGCATACGGATAAATTCAACATCATCTTCATCTGCAAGACGCAGTATATCTTCTTTTGTAAAACTCATGGATATCTCCTCTCGTGACAAAATATGCAAAAAGGCAAAGTACGCCTGCTGTCAGACGCCTTTGCCTATGTAAATATATTATTGATTTGATATAAATATGTCAAGAAGATAAGCTTAAAAATTTATTATTCCAAGGTCGCTTAAAAGGAACCTGAGGCCAATCAGTATGAGGATTATACCTCCGGTAAGTTCAGCACGCGATTTGTATCTGGTTCCAAAGATATTTCCAATCTTTACACCGATTGTAGATATTATAAATGTCGTAAAGCCGATCATTGTGACGGTTGATGGAATATTGACCTTGAGGAATGAAAATGTTACACCTACTGCAAGCGCATCAATGCTTGTTGATATCGCGAGCATGAGCATTTCCATGAATCCGACAGTGGCTGTTGCGTTTTCGTCATCATGGTCAAAGGATTCTTTGATCATCGATCCGCCTATTATTGATAAGAGGACAAAGACAACCCAATTGTCAATGGCACGGATCTTGTCAACAAAGGTTGTGCCGAGAAAATACCCGATCGCGGGCATTGCTGCCTGAAAAAAACCGAACCAGGCACCGATTATGACGGCCTTAACGGCTTCGAAACGGCGCATGGCCAGACCCTTGCAGACAGAAACAGCAAAAGCGTCCATAGACAGAGCCACTGCCAGGACAAAAATTGATATAATACTCATAGATTCTCCTAAGATATAAATAATTCGTTCTTGAAATTTGTATCTAATTAAACTATCATAGTTGTATGCGAAAAAATACGCTTACGGAATATTTATAAAGCAGTAACGAAATGAGGGAAAATGGAACTTTGGGAATACGAGCTTCGCAATGATATCTTTAATGCTTTCCTTGCGAACAACAAACAATTGGCAAACGGACTGATAGCACAGCTTATGAATCAGAAGGGCATAGGCTTTTTTTACAGATACCGCGATTTAAATATGGCAGAAATATCTACGATTCGCTTTGATCAGATTTATTTTTGCCGCGCAATACGATTTGGCAATCGTGCAGGGAGTGACTGGACACTCTTCAAGAGTTATGTGGCATGCTTTACAGACAGGAGATACTCGCTCAGCATGTGGAGTGAATATGCCAACAATGCAAAGGGGATATGCCTTGAATACTCTGCAGATGATATTGCTCGTTTTGCAACTGAGAATGATCTTTTCTTTTCACCGGTGAGATATTCGGATATACCGATGGAGTCTTCCAGCAAATACAGCTCAGTCATGACGATGATGACAAAGCCGAGATATGAGTCTGATGAGTATGAGTGGAGACTTTGGAAAGTTGATAAAAACTCAACGGACATAGGAAAACTCATGTCGACAATTCAACCGCGCAAAATATATGTTGGAAGAAATGCCGACAGGGAATCAGATCTTTTTGATGAGCTCAAGTTTGTTGCAGAAGAAAAAAATATCGAACTAATATAATATTGTAAATTCAGTCCTCTTCGATTACCATTATCTCAAGGTAATCGAAGGGGATTTCTTCTATAAAACTGTCGGCTCTGAATCGAGTCTTTGCAGCCCTCTTAAAGTCGGAAATGTTGGACTCGAGCCATATCGGGGAAGAGAGGTCAAACTTGCGGCAGGCGGCATCTAAAGCGGCAAATACCTTGTGAGTCCTGCTTTCTTCAGAATAGTCCTCTATCACAGTATCTTTAACTAATCTATTGTTTTTCCATTCTTTGAACCATATTCTCATAATGTCATTTAAATATATGCATGAACGAGCTGATCTTGTGAGCTCTGGACATGATATCTTCCTTATTTTCTATAATGTATTCCGTAATTTTATCAAGTTCTTCTTTTGTAAAATCCTTACTTGAAGTGATCTTTCCGGAAGGAACAATGGCTTCCACGTGCCCGCCTCTTCGGTCGAAGCGGACACGTACAAATCTTTCGCCTTTGTCATCATAGCAAATTCCGGAATATGTCATATTCAATTCGTCATTATTTGAAGTCTGCATAATAAACCTCTTTTTGAATTATATGCTCCATCTGCCGCTTGCACCGCATGGAAGAACAAGACCTGAGTCTGTTACAGGAAGTCCGATCTCGGCAGATTCTACCTTTCCGCCAAACTTCTTGACTACAGTGGTAGAGAGCATGTAGGTGAGTACTGCGGGCTGTAAGCCGGTTGTATAAGAGTTAATAAGCAAAAACAGCGGCTTGTCAGACAGGATCTTTGTGACAAGCTGTATAAAAGGATAAATTGAGTCTTCGATTTTCCATATTTCACCCTTGGGTCCTCTTCCGTAAGAAGGCGGATCCATTATTATAGCATCGTAATGATTGCCGCGTCTTATTTCACGCTCGACAAATTTTGTGCAGTCATCAACAAGCCATCTGAAGGAAGATTCGGGAAGCTGGGAAAGGGCTGCATTCTCCTTGCCCCAGGCTACCATACCTTTTGAGGCATCGACATGAGTAACATGGGCTCCTGCTTCAGCACATGCCAGGGTAGCGCCTCCGGTATATGCAAAGAGGTTGAGGACTTTTATAGGGCGGCCTGCTGAATGTATCTTATCTCGCATCCAATCCCAGTTTACAGCCTGCTCAGGGAAAAGTCCGGTATGCTTGAAAGAAAAAGGCTTAAGGTTAAATCTGAGTTTGCCGTAAGAAATGCTCCATTCTTCCGGGAGATCAAAAAACTCCCAGTTTCCGCCGCCTTTAGAACTTCTATGATAGTGGGCGTTGCAATTGCTCCAACCTTTATTTTTATGGCCTGTGCTCCAGATGACCTGGGGATCCGGGCGTACGAGCAGGTATTTACCCCAGCGCTCGAGCTTTTCGCCATCAGAGGTATCTATAACTTCATAATCTTTCCAATTATCTGCAATCCACATAATAAATGTAATCCTTTCGTATCTGCAGAGGGGTACTAAACAGATACATCCTTTCAAAAAATACGTACATATATAATAGATTAATTAATGTCTAGTGTCAAAGGAAAAACATAGCGTGTGTACAAGTTGCCTTTGGACTATAGGAATTGTAAAATTGCAGTAAGAGTATATTAATCCGTACTATGAGGATAATATTTTCTTATAATAATGTTGAACAGATGAAATGAATAAAGGAAGGAAAAAGGTGGGGGATTGTGAAGAGAGAGAAAATTATAAATGGGCAGGTAAGGCCGCCTTACAAAGATATTCCGTTTGGAAAGAGCAGTGTGGGGTTCTCGGGCTGTGGGGCGATAGCGATATACAATCTGCTGACAGAGAGGGGATCAGATATTGAACTTGAGGATGTTATAAACGTGGCGAAAAGGCTCGGATGCCTGTTTGTTTTTGGATTTTTTGGGATCAGACCCGCTAAATTAAAAAAAATTCTTTCCTATTATAATCTGGATTTTAAGAAGATAAATTTTGAAGATGAAGAGGTTCATGATGGGGACAGTTTTGTTGTGACCATATTTAATGATAAGAAAAAATGGATCTTTGGGGGACTTCATACTTTTGAGATAGCATACAGGCATGACGACCGCTTTAATGGAAGACCGTGGATAGCATATAATCGGGTGAGCAGTTCGGATTCGGCAGTCAGATACAAAGACTTCAAAGATATACTGATCACCTATGGCAAAAAAGGAGAGCGGATATATGGAAAATACTTACAGGTGCTTAAGGTACTGTAAAAGATAAAGATGTGAATCTTCAACCGGCAGAATATGTTCATTTTTGCATCGAAATAAAAACAAAAAACCTTCAAAATTTGTTGAAAAAAAGCTTGAAATTACAGTGACGAGGTTGTATAATAGCATTTGCTGTGGCATTGATAGCGTAGAAGCGTGAAGTTGCTGCTTACGAGCAGGTATCTCCGTGGAGCGAATGTCAAGTTATTGAAACTGGCGACAAGTCACTGTACTAATAAAGTTCTACATATATATTGGAACACGGGTAATTTGTGTCTATTACAGCAAAGACACACCCGGTAACGTGTACAGTCACCGCTTGTCGTACTGAAAAAGTGCGAAAAGGAGGCGACTTTTTTTATGGCAAATCAGGTTATGAGAATTACATTAAAAGCCTATGATCATCAGTTAGTTGATGCATCAGCCAGAAAAATCATCGAAACAGTCAAGAAGAACGGATCTGAGGTCAGCGGACCGGTACCCCTTCCTACTAAAAAGGAAGTAGTTACTATCCTTCGTGCTGTACATAAGTACAAGGATTCCAGAGAGCAGTTCGAGCAGAGAACTCATAAGAGACTCATTGACATCATTGCTCCTACTCAGAAGACAGTTGATGTTCTTTCCAGACTTGAGATGCCCGCAGGTGTCTACATCGACATCAAAATGAAGAACAAATAATTTTATTTGAGAGTATTGTATGAATTCGTTTAGCCGGGCGGGCTGTTCCGAAAGGAATTCGATACGGCGATACGCATTCCAATGCAGAAAGGTGAAGAAATGACAAAGGCTATCTTAGCGAAGAAGATCGGCATGACACAGATCTTCAATGAGAACGGCGAAGTTACTCCGGTCACAGTTCTGGAAGCAGGTCCCTGCACAGTAACCCAGATCAAGACTGTTGAGAATGACGGCTACAACGCAGTACAGGTTGGCTTCATGGAGTCAAAGGACAAGGTTGTTGTTAAGGATGCAGGCGGATCCAAGAAGATCGCTCACCCTCACGGAACAACAAAGGCTATGGTTGGACACTTCAAGAAGGCTGGCGTTGAGAGCAAGAAGTTTGTTCGCGAGTTCCGCTTTGAGAACGCTGCAGACTATCAGATCGCTCAGGAAATCAAGGCAGATATCTTTGCTGCTGGCGATTTCGTAGATGCAACTGCTACTTCTAAGGGTAAGGGATTCCAGGGCGCCATCAAGAAGAATGGTCAGCACAGAGGACCTATGAAGCACGGTTCTAAGTTCCACAGACATCAGGGATCAAACGGTGCTTGCTCATCCCCGAGCCGCGTATTTAAGGGTAAGGGAATGCCTGGTCACATGGGTTCCAAGAAGATCACAGTTCAGAATCTGCAGATTGTTCGCGTTGATGCTGATAAGAACCTCATCCTTGTTAAGGGAGCTATCCCGGGTGCAAAGAAGGCTCTCGTTACCATCAGAGAGACAGTCAAGAATCATAAATAATAAGGAAGAAAGGAGGATTCAGATATAATGGCTAGCGTATCAGTTTTTAACATGGCAGGCAGCGAAGTAGGCAAGATCGACCTTAACGACGCATTATTTGGTGTTGAAGTAAACGAGAATCTGGTTCACCAGGCAGTTCTTCAGCAGCTCGCTGACAATCGTCAGGGAACACAGAAGGCTAAGACTCGTTCAGAAGTTTCTGGCGGCGGAAGAAAGCCTTGGAAGCAGAAGGGCACAGGTCATGCTCGTCAGGGTTCAACAAGATCTCCTCAGTGGACACACGGTGGCGTAGTATTCGCTCCGGTTCCGAGAGATTACTCCTTCAAGATGAACAAGAAGGAAAAGAGATTCGCTCTTAAGAGCGCGCTTACCTCCCGTGTTCAGGATAATAAATTCATCGTTCTCGATGAGCTCAAGCTTGATGAGATCAAGACAAAGAAATTCCAGGAGGTTCTGGATGCACTCAAGGTTAGCAAGGCTATCGTAATCCTTGACAGCATGGATCAGAACGCAATCCTCTCTGCAAGAAACATTCCGAATGTCATCACTGCTCAGATCAACACGATCAACACATATGACATCATGAAGTACAGCACAGTTATCACAACTAAGGCTGCAGTTCAGAAACTTGAGGAGGTATACGCATAATGGCAGACATCAAGTACTATGACGTAATCCAGAAGCCGGTTGTAACTGAGAAGTCTATGAACGGCATGGCTGATAAGAAATATACATTCCTCGTAAATCCTGAAGCAAACAAGAGCCAGATCAAAGAGGCTGTTGAGAAGATGTTCGAAGGAACCAAGGTTAAGAAGGTTAACACAATGAACATCCAGGGTAAGAACAAGAGAAGAGGAATGATCGTTGGCAAGACTGCTAAGCAGAAGAAGGCCATCGTAACACTCACTGAGGATTCCAAGGAAATCGAATTTTTCGCAGGACTTTAATTCCTCCGGTGAGCATGCGGCAGAATAAACTATTGTCGCAAGAGCTCACGAGAAAAAACTGAAAATTATTCGTGTGCTTTGAATAGAAAAGGAGAAAAAAATGGGAATCAAAACATATAACCCATATACACCTTCCAGAAGGAATATGACGGGTTCTGATTTCTCAGAGATCACAAAGACAACACCTGAGAAGTCTCTCGTTGTTAAGATTAAGAAGAACTCTGGACGTAACAATCAGGGTAAGATTACCGTTCGTCATAAGGGCGGCGGAGCTACAAAGAAGTACAGAATTATCGATTTCAAGAGAAACGATAAGGATGGAATCCCTGCAACTGTTGTAGGTATCGAGTACGATCCTAACAGAACAGCAAACATCGCACTTCTTGCATATGCAGATGGTGAGAAGAGATATATCCTTGCTCCTTCAGGACTTAAGGATGGAATGAAGATCATGAACGGTGCTGAAGCAGAAATCCGTGTTGGTAACTGCCTGCCGCTTTCTATGATCCCTGTTGGTACAAACGTACACAACATCGAGCTTCACCCTGGTAAGGGCGGACAGATGGTTCGTTCTGCTGGTACAAGTGCTCAGCTCATGGCTAAGGAAGGTATCTATGCTACACTTCGTCTTCCTTCAGGTGAGATGAGAATGGTTCCGGTTGAGTGCAGAGCTACAATCGGTACTATTGGTAACATTGATCACAACCTTATCAATTACGGTAAAGCTGGTCGTATTCGTCACATGGGTATCAGACCCACAGTTCGTGGTTCTGTCATGAACCCGAATGATCACCCGCACGGTGGTGGTGAAGGTAGAGCACCGATCGGACGCTCTGGCCCGAGTACTCCTTGGGGTAAGCCTGCTCTTGGTCTTAAGACAAGAAAGCGCAAGAAGGCTTCCAACAAGCTGATCGTAAGAAGAAGAAACGGCAAAGCGCTTAACGTATAAGGAGGAATACAATGTCACGTTCACTTAAAAAGGGACCGTTCGCAGACGAGAGCCTGCTGAAGAAGGTTGACGCGATGAACCAGGCAGGACAGAAGGATGTCATCAAGACATGGTCTCGTCGTTCTACAATCTTCCCGTCCTTCGTAGGACATACAATCGCAGTACATGATGGCAGGAAGCACGTTCCTGTTTATATTACAGAAGATATGGTTGGTCACAAGCTTGGTGAGTTCGTTGGAACCCGTACATATAAGGGACACGCTTCCACAGGTAACACAACCAATACTAGATAAGGATAATCTGAAAGGAGGTTTTATCCATGGCAAAAGGACATCGTTCCCAGATTAAAAGAGAAAGAAATGCAAACAAGGATACCAGA
>CACZNZ010000348.1 GCA_902782625.1 uncultured Lachnospiraceae bacterium
ATCACTTTTTGTCGTAAGGAACTGAATCAGACAGCCTGCAAGTGCGATACCTGCCGTTACAGCCGGAATCGTCCAGGCAGGGGCATCAACTACTTCATACTTATACAAAAACAGTGTTACGGCACAGACTGCTCCTGCAATTGCAGTAACAGGCATAATCACATTTCTTTTGTATCTGACAAAGATTGCACCGATCAGCAAGAAGGCCATACATGCAACAACAATAGAAATGATCTGCCATGCCATAGCCTGCGGAAACGGACAAACCAGCAGGAGCATGATATCGACAAGAGCTCCTCCATAGATCAGCATACTGATATTGTGAACAGAAAATGCGATTCCAGCGACAATCACTCCGACAACTGCAGCAATCAGTGCCGGCAGAAAGTCCGGAGATAAATGGAACTGATTCGCAATCATATAGGCCAATATAAAACCAAACAAAAAGCCCACGATCATTCCCCATATCCGGTACAACTTATAGCCTGCCACGCACTGCAGCAATGCCAGAACTCCCAGGATGATTATGACAACCAGACTGGAATCCCGAATCATATCCTGCAACTGCAAAAACATACTTTTCCCTCCTTATTCAATAGACAACAATAAATCTCTTAGTTCTTTTTCCGTAGTAACTTCATAATCAGGAACAGGATCATCCTGTTCCCGGACTCTTTCATTTCTGTTCATCCAGACAGTCATCCATCCTGCTTTTCCGGCTCCTCTTACATCATTATTCAGGGAATCCCCTACATAAAGGAGATTCTCCACAGGAATGCCGAAATGCTCTTGGGCAATCTCGAATATTCTACGGTCCGGTTTGTCGATCCTGACATCTCCGGATACCAGAATATCCTCTTCTTTAAACCAACGATCCAGTTCCATGGAACGCATCTTTTTTCTCTGATATTCGGAATTTCCATTGGATATAATACCGATTTTGTATCTTTTGGCACACTCTGACAACATCTGAGCAATCGTGTCGGATACAGACCTGTGCATCTGATTATCATAATAGACCTTCTGAAACTCAATGGCTTCTTCTTCCGACACTTCCACACCAAAGACTGCCATGGCTTCTCTGATTCTTAATTGCTGCAGATAAGACGGTGCCAGAGAATGTGTGGAACCCTGACCTCCTGATCCAGGATCCTTCCGATTATATGTTTTATAATACGCCTCATAAAGTTCTTTTTCAGGGACATTCAAATCATCCCCGAAAAATTTCTGACAGGCATCCGTAAAAGAATCTCTCTGAGAATACAGTGTATCATCCACATCAAACACAATCCCCCGGATACGATTGTCAGCACACTGCTTTTTCTTCAGGCGATCATACATTTCCAAAAAGTCTTTTTCAACATCTTTCCAGTATTTTTCCGAGAAATCAGGTTTCGATTTTAACGGACTTACCGGCTGGTCGTGAAGACTCCGCCCCATCAGTGTCTGAAACTCATAGTAAAGGAGTGTATGGTCAATCTCTTTGATGATCTTCCACTGCTCCTTCGTGGGAGTCTTCCCCACAAACACCTCGTAGATTATCTGAAGCATCCTGTCTTCTGCATCATTATACTCTCTCATCTGGTGTTTTACCGGCGAGACAAAATCCCCGAGATAAGCTTCTGCCCCATCATGAAGAAGGCAAAACAGAACCATATCGGTATCCAGTCCTCTGGAAGCAGCTTCATCAGCACATTCCATGCTGTGGGAGGCTACACTGTGCAGGCTGTGGAAATGACCGTTCGCTCTTGCAATCATCGATAAAGCATGGGCGATATCCCTGATCTTCAAATCTTCCTTTTGCGGATGAAGCGGGTTCATCACTATTCCGGAATAGGTCAGAATATTATTTTTTTGTTCATTCTCATGCGTACCAGTCGTTCTCATTGTTTATCAAAATATACTTTTTGTCCGGAGAATTCCCAGGTAAGCTGATCTCCGTAACCAATCAGCTTCATCACATTCCCCTCACTGTTTTTAAGATTCACACCATTCGATCTGGCTGTCCATGTTCCGGCATTGCTGGTCTGACCGGATTTAATAATTGCAGTTCCATTTTCCTCAAGGGAAAAACTGAAATCAAGTTCTTCTTTTGAGATTTCCTCCCCATTATACTCTGCAGATGTGGCAATCCATTTCCCAACGTATTGTCCGCCTGATAATCCATCTCGGCATCCGGTCAGACATAATGAGGAAAGCACGAGTATGATCGGTATGATTGCCCTTCTCCTGTTCAATACACAACCCATCTGCTTTCTCCTCCTCCTG
>CACZNZ010000349.1 GCA_902782625.1 uncultured Lachnospiraceae bacterium
CTTTCTGCTTGCTCATTCTGTTTTTCTTCTCCTCTTGTTCTAAAGATAGAAAATGGTTTCTTTGCCATTCTTTTTAGCGATTCTAAATGCCCAAAGACCCAACAACGCTGCAAAAGCAAATGAGATACAATAGTCTCTTAATGATGGCGCCCTGTTATATAGGAAAGGTGCCCTTATCAGATTCAATATCCCGGATATCGGATTATACAAAAACCACTTATAAAGCAGATCGTTAGATTTAAACATCTCCTCTTGAAAGAATACAGGGGATACATACCAGAGCGCCTGCATTATAAGCGGTATCATCATCGGATAATCGCGATATTTTACAGCAGTATAAGCTGCAATAGTTGTTCCAGCCCATGAGATCGGGAAATAGAAGATAAGCGCCGGAATGAGAAACAGAGCGCCTATCAATATGCCCTTAGGATTTATGAATATCAGCCATACCACCAAAGACAGTAATGCTATCAAAAAAGTTACCAGATATACCAAGGTGGATTTTAGTGTATACAGCGAATACGGATGGTTGCACTGTCTTATATAGAACTGGTTCGTAATGATTGCATATGAGCCTGCCTGAAAAGAGCTTCCCAGGATATCCCAAACAAGTATGCCACTCAAAATATAAGGTGCATATGTGGCGATATCAGCCTTAAAAACTGTTGCAAAAACAACAGCCATTATCATTGTCAGACAAAGCGGGCTTATAAAGGTCCACATCATTCCCAGTTTAGATCGTCTGAATTTGTTTCTGAGATCCAGCTTGACAAGATGCCATATAAAGAACCTCATCTCAAACATTTTTTTACAATATGCAGTTACTCGCTCTTTCATTTAATCCTTCCCTAAATCATCACCCGATTATGATGTCCTTTAAATTTTGTACAACATATTCTATCTTCTCGTCATCCATACCGGCATGAGAAGGCAGGTTTATTCCTCTGCTCCCCAGCCTTTCGGCTATCGGGAAATGAGCAGTCTTATCTTCAAATGGAGGCATGACATGCATAGGATAGAAAAATGGGCGCATCTCTATGTTCCTCTCTTCCATTTCTGCCATGACCTGATCGCGCTCTTTGCTGACTCTGTCTGTCAACACAATGCAGTTCATCCAATACACATGGCTTTCCGGGTCATCGACTCTCTGAAGCTGAACATATCCGTCAAGTTCCTCACGGAAAAGCTTCGTGTATGTTGCTGCTACTCTCCTTCTCTGAGCAATATGCCACTCAATGTCCTCAAGTTGCCCAAGTCCTATCGCTGCCTGCATATTTGTCATCCTGTAATTATACCCGGATACTAAATGCCAGTAACGTTTTGCGCTTGGATCAACGCCCTGAGATCGGTACAGTTTCATGGTGTTGTAAAGATCTTCATCATCAGTGACCAGCATGCCGCCCTCTCCGCATGTAATGATCTTATTGCCAAAGAAACTGAATGATCCTATGGCTCCCATGGATCCGACTCTTTTACCGTTCCATTTTGCTCCATGCGCTTCGGCTGCATCTTCAATAACAGGAATCTTGTACTTCTCCGAGATTTCCATTATTTTAGTCATATCACAGCTCATACCATATACATGCACTGGAATTATAGCTTTTGTTTTATGCGTTATCGCTTCTTCAATTTTAGCTGGGTCCACATTCCATGTTTCAGGATCGGAGTCAACAAAAACAGGTGTTGCGCCTACCATTTTTACCGCATTTGCTGTTGCAATGTATGTAAATGTTGGCATTATCACTTCGTCTCCCGGCTTGATTCCCAGTGCAATAAGTGCCAGATGCAGTGTTACGGTACCATTAGAGCATGCAAGAGCATACTTGCTGCCGCAAAAATCAGCAAACTGTTTCTGGAACTCATTGACAAATCTACCGTTTGCAGATACCCAGCCAGTATCGATACATTCATTCAGATACTTCTTTTCATTGCCTCTGAACACAGGTGTTGCAATTGAAATCCTTTCCATTTTCCCTACTCCTCATTTATTCTTTTTATCCTTGCCGGGACTCCTGTCGCCGTGCAATTATCAGGTAAATCCCTCACAACTGCTGCCCCGGCACCTACCATAACATTTTTCCCTATAACGATTCTATCTATAACACTGGTTCCCGTTCCCAGAAAAGAATTATCCCCAACGCTGGTAGAACCGGAAATATGTGTGCCCGGTGCGATATGACAGTATTGACCTATTACGCAATCATGATCCACGGTGCATCCGGTATTAAGTATAGTTCCCTTTCCAATCGATACTCCGGCATTCACGATCACACCGTGGTTGATCAACACGCCTTTGCCTATATCAGAATACTCCGAAACGATCGCATCTTCAGCGATAACGGTAACAAGCTCCAGCCCTGTTGTTCTTGCTTTCTCGGAAACAATCTCTCTGATACGATTATTACCGATCGCGACAAAAGCACTTTGTATCCCCATCGCTTTTACCGCATCCATATCGTCATCTTTTCCCAGGACAGGGACTCCAAAAGGTGCCTCATCGATATTATCTACAACACCTGCAACATCAAACTCCTTTGAGTGAAGCATAATATCAAGGACAACCTTGCTGTGTGGTCCGCCGCCAAAGACTACCACGTTCTTTTTTTCCATTGACACTACCCCTCAAGAGCCTTTTTGACGCGCAGTTCTTCTTCTGCCTTCGCCCTGTCGTGAACACTCATAAGGCGGACAAGTTCTTCATAACTTGTCTTCTGCGGATTCCAGCCAAGTTCTGCTCTGGCTTTTGTTGGGTCACCCCACAGATTACACACATCTGTTGGTCGGAAAAATGCAGGGCTTACTTCAACGAGTACTTTTCCGCTTGCTTTATCGATACCTTTCTCATCTACACCTTCGCCCTGCCATTCCAGCTCGATACCATTAAATCTAAATGCCAGTTCTGCAAATTCACGGACGCTATGCTGCACACCCGTTGCAATGACATAATCATCCGGTTTTTCACTTTGAAGCATGAGCCACATACATTCCACATAATCTCGTGCATACCCCCAGTCACGCAGACTGTCAAGATTGCCAAGATAGAGCTTTTCCTGAAGCCCAACAGCGATCCTTCCTGCTGCAAGTGTTATCTTTCTTGTAACGAAGTTTTCTCCGCGTCTTTCACTTTCATGATTGAAAAGGATGCCGTTCACAGCAAACATATTGTATGCTTCTCTGTATTCTTTTACTATCCAGAAGCCATACTGTTTTGCGACCGCATAAGGGCTGTATGGATAGAAAGGCGTTGTTTCTCTCTGAGGAACCTCCTGAACCTTTCCGAACAGTTCGCTTGTTGATGCCTGATAAATGCGGCATTTCTCCGTCAATCCTACAATACGTACTGCTTCAAGTATTCTGAGAACA
>CACZNZ010000350.1 GCA_902782625.1 uncultured Lachnospiraceae bacterium
AGGGACGGACGGAGTAGGCACAAAACTTAAGATTGCATTTCTTCTTGATAAGCATGATACCATCGGCATTGACTGTGTTGCGATGTGTGTCAATGACATTGCCTGTGCAGGAGGGGAACCACTTTTCTTCCTGGATTATATCGCCTGTGGCAAGAACTATCCGGAGAAGATTGCGCAGATTGTCAGTGGCGTGGCGGAAGGCTGCAAACAAGCCGGCGCAGCCCTGATCGGCGGGGAGACGGCAGAGATGCCGGGATTTTATCCGAAAGACGAGTATGATCTTGCAGGATTTGCCGTAGGAATTGTCGATGAAAAGAAGATGATCACCGGACAGGATATCCAGGAAGGAGATGTGCTGGTCGGCATCGCATCCTCCGGAATTCACAGTAACGGGTATTCCCTGGTGCGAAAAGTGTTCTCGATGGAAAATGATGCTCTTTCCACTTATGTGGAGAGCCTTGGCATGACACTTGGAGAAGCTCTTTTAGTGCCGACAAAGATCTATGTAAAAGCTTTAAAAGCTGTAAAGGATGCCGGTGTGACAATCAGGGGATGTTCCCACATCACCGGAGGAGGCTTCTATGAGAATATCCCGAGAATGCTTCCTGAGGGAACCAGGGCTATCGTGGAAAAAGACAGCTATGAAGTTCCGCCAATCTTCAGACTTCTTTCCGAAGAGGGGAGCATCGAGGAACATGTAATGTATAATACCTACAATATGGGAATCGGCATGGTCCTGGCCCTTCGGCCGGAAGAAGTGCAGACAGCACTTGACGCCCTTGGAAATGCAGGAGAAAAAGCCTGCATCATTGGAAGGATCGAGGCAGGCGAAAAAGGAGTGGAATTATGTTAAGACTTGCAGTTCTGGTTTCCGGTGGCGGTACGAATCTGCAGGCAATCATGGATGCCATAGATGCCGGCAAGATCACCAATGCACAGATTGTCTCGGTCATCAGCAACAACAAAGGGGCCTACGCCCTTGAAAGGGCCAGAAAGTATGGAGCAGAAGCACTCCTTCTGTCCCCGAAGGACTATGAGACGAGGGAAGCATTCCATGAGGCATTGCTCCAGGCACTGCTCGAACGAGATATTGACCTTGTGGTACTGGCCGGATACCTGGTTGTGGTACCGCCGAATGTGATCGCCAGTTTCGAAAACAGGATCATCAATATTCACCCTTCCCTGATTCCGTCTTTTTGCGGAACAGGATGCTATGGACTTCATGTACATGAAAAGGCGCTGGAAAAGGGTGTAAAGGTTTCAGGTGCGACAGTACATTTTGTGGACGAAGGAACGGATACCGGCCCGATCATTTTGCAGAAGGCTGTGGAAGTATTGCAGGATGATACTCCTGAGGTGCTGCAGCGAAGAATCATGGAGCAGGCAGAGTGGATAATCCTTCCGAAAGCGATCGATCTGATTGCGAATGGAAAAGTACGTGTGGATAAGAAAAAGGTTTGGATAGATCAATAGACCGGAGGAAGAAAATGAAAGTATTAATCGTAGGAAGCGGCGGAAGAGAACATGCCATTGCATGGTCTGTCGCAAAAAGTGACAAAGTGGATAAGATTTACTGCGCACCGGGAAACGCCGGGATTGCAGAATATGCAGAGTGTGTGGATATCGGTGCCATGGAGTTTGAAAAGCTTGTAACATTTGCAAAAGACAATGCCATCGACCTGACGATCATCGGCATGGATGATCCGCTTGTCGGCGGTGTGGTGGATGCTTTTGAAGCAGAAGGACTCCGTGTGTTCGGACCCCGCAAAAACGCGGCCATCATCGAAGGCTCCAAAGCATTTTCCAAAGATCTGATGAAGAAATACCATATACCAACGGCTGCCTACGAGAACTTTGACAACAAAGAAGACGCACTTGCCTATCTTGAAACAGCGAAGTTCCCGATCGTTCTCAAAGCGGATGGGTTGGCTCTCGGGAAGGGAGTCTTGATCTGCAATACTCTCGAAGAGGCAAAAGAAGGCGTAAAGACGATCATGGAAGAAAAGAAATGCGGCGATGCAGGGAACCGGATGGTCATTGAAGAATTTATGACAGGCCGTGAGGTCTCTGTACTGGCTTTCTGTGACGGTAAAACAGTTCAATGCATGACAAGTGCCCAGGATCATAAACGTGCAAAGGATGGCGACCAGGGTCTTAATACAGGCGGCATGGGAACCTTCTCTCCAAGTCCTTTCTATAACGATGAGGTCAAGGCTTTCTGCGAGGAACATATCTATCAGCCTACCATGGATGCCATGGCATCAGAGGGACGTCCCTTTGTCGGTGTATTATTTACAGGACTCATGATCACAGAAGATGGACCAAAAGTCCTTGAATACAATGCCCGGTTCGGGGATCCTGAAGCACAGGTTGTCCTTCCTCGTATGAAGAATGATATTATTGATGTGATGGAAGCATGTATTGACGGTTGCCTCAGTGACATTGATCTTCAGTTTGAAGATAATGCTGCTGTCTGCGTGGTTCTGGCTTCGGATGGTTATCCGGTATCCTATCAAAAAGGTTTCGTGATCGAAGGATTAGATCGGTTCAAAGGGGTAGACGATTATTACTGCTTCCATGCCGGTTCGAAAAAAACAGACAAGGGCATCGTGACCAACGGAGGACGCGTGCTTGGTGTAACGGCCAAAGGGAAAGACCTGAAAGAGGCAAGAAAGAAAGCCTACGAAGCGACAGAATGGATCAGTTTTGAGAATAAATACATGCGCCATGATATCGGAAAGGCTATTGATGAGGCATGAATATGGAATTCAGACGAGGAATCAGAGATGGATTTCCTATCTGCCTGGGATACTTTGCCGTATCCGTGGCATTCGGACTTCTGGCGGTAGAAAAGGGCTGCACGGTCGTGCAGTCCGTTCTCATTTCTCTGTGTAATTTAACCAGTGCCGGACAATTCGCCGGACTTACCATCATTGCCGGAATGGGCTCATTGATTGAGCTGGCTCTTTCCCAGTTCGTCATCAACTTAAGATATATGCTGATGTCCATCTCTTTAAGTCAGAAACTTGATGAAGATGCTTCGGGCTTCTGGCGTTGGATTATCGGATTTGCAGTAACAGATGAGATTTATGCCGTAGCTATGGGCAATGACAGGGTTCATCGGAATTATTTTCTGGGCTTGATGCTTACCCCCATTGCAGGTTGGACAACAGGAACGTTTTGCGGGGCCCTTTTGGGAAATGTTCTCCCGGCGCTTATCACAGAGGCATTAGGTGTGGCTCTGTACGGGATGTTTATCGCCATCGTAGTCCCTGCGGCCAAAGAAAATTACCGCGTTCTGTTTGCGGTGGCAGTTGCAATCGCTGTCAGTATGGCAATGCACTATATTCCGATGCTTGCACGCATACCGGATGGATTTGCCATCATTATCTGCACCCTGACGGCATCAGTCATCGGAGCGGTCCTGTTTCCGATAGAAGTGGAGGAAGAGGATGGAATATAGATATTTTCTACCGTATCTTCTTGTTATGACGATCGTGACCTATCTGGTCCGTGTCATTCCCCTTGTGTTGATGAAGAGAAAAATCACCAACCGATTTGTCCGCTCTTTTTTATTCTATATACCCTATACTGTACTGTCAGCGATGACCGTACCGGCGATTCTCTATGCGACCAATCATCTGGTCAGCGCGGTAATCGCACTGCTCGTCGCCATTGGACTTGCTCTTTTTAAGAGAGGACTTATTGAGGTGGCCGTCGGAGCATGCAGCGCGGTTCTGATTGTAGAGATGCTGCTTACAGTTTTATAAAATGTAATCAATCAAAAAAAGACTGCCGACACCGACAGTCTTTTTTTCTATGCTTTGTTATTGTTTACAGGAAGATATACTTCAGGATAAAGATAGCAGCAAGAACATACATCAATGGAGTAACTTTCTTACGATACTCTTTTCCTGCCATTACGTGAAGAATCACGTAAGAGATGATACCGAGGGAGATTCCCTCAGAAATCGAGTACAGGAACGGCATCGAGAAAATTGCGATATATGCAGGAATTGCTTCCATAGCATCATCCCAGCTGATCTTCACTACCTGCTGCATCATCATGAATCCGACGATGATCAGGGCAGGTGCAGTAGCAAATGACGGGATCGCCATAAAGATCGGGGAGAAGAATAAAGCAAGCAGGAAAAGAATTCCTGATGTAACGGAGGTAAGTCCGGTTCTTCCGCCTTCTGCAATACCTGAAGAGGATTCAACGAATGTTGTTACGGTAGAAGTACCAAGTAAAGCACCTGCAGAAGTTGCTACAGCATCTGCAAGAAGAGCTCCTTTGATATGAGGAAGCTTGCCTTCTTCATCAAGCATATCTGCTTTGGCAGCACATCCAATCAAGGTTCCTAAAGTATCAAACATATCGACAAACAGGAAAGCAAGAACGACAACGAGGAAATCAAGCGTGTGTTTCGTGATCGCAGACAGATCAAGTTTCATGAATGTCGGCGCCAGAGACTGCGGCATAGAGAATATACCAGTCGGGATCAGGCTGTAGAACCCTGCCTCAGGATTAGGTGTATACAGACCGATCAGCTGGCAGATAATACCGAGTGCCCATGTGATCAGGATACCTAAAAGGATATTTCCCCGAACCTGACGGATGACCAGAATCGCAGTGATCAGGATACCGATCAGTGCAAGAATAACCGTGATTCCTTCATAGTGGAATGTGCCACTCTTAATAGAGCCGCTGAACGAGAAAATCGTAACCAGCGTGGAACCGTCTACAGCAACATGAGCATTCTGAAGACCAATAAAGCAGATGAAGAGACCGATACCAACGGATACCCCAAGCTCCAGTGTAGCAGGAATCGCGTTAAAGATCGCTTCACGAACATTGGTAAGTGTCATGGCGATAAAGATAAGACCTTCCACAAATACAGCAGCAAGTGCGATCTGCCAGGTATATCCCATGCCCATAACAACCGTGTAAGCCAGATAGGCATTCAGTCCCATTCCTGCGGAAAGGACGAAAGGAAGATTCGCGAAAGCAGCCATACAGAAAGAACCAATCGCACTGGCAAGTGCAGTCGCTGTAAAGACAGCACCG
>CACZNZ010000351.1 GCA_902782625.1 uncultured Lachnospiraceae bacterium
GCTATTCCGTAGCTCTTGTCTGCGCCGCCCTTTACTATCTTACGCAGGAATACGATCGTATCCTTTTTTTCCTTGACGGCTATGCAGTAATTGTTGACACCTGCGATCTTTCCTTCAAGCTCTGTCAGTTCATGATAATGAGTCGCAAACAATGTCTTGGCACCGGCCATGGCATCTCCGGCTATGAATTCCACCACTGCCCAGGCGATAGAAAGACCGTCATAGGTACTCGTTCCCCTTCCGATTTCGTCAAAGATCAGAAGACTGTTTTTGGTGGCATTGTGAAGGATATGTGCCACCTCTGTCATCTCGACCATAAATGTACTCTGCCCGCTTGCCAGATCATCAGAAGCGCCGACACGGGTAAATATCCTGTCTACAATACCGATATTTGCAGATCTGGCCGGCACGAAAGATCCTATCTGGGCCATCAGCACGATGAGGGCTGTCTGGCGCATGTAGGTCGATTTCCCAGCCATATTGGGACCGGTGATGATGCTGATTCTGTTTTTCCTCTGGTCAAGATAGGTATCATTATCGACAAACAATTCATTTTTTATAGTACGCTCTACCACCGGATGCCTGCCGCCTTTGATATCTATGACACCCCGTCGGTTGATGGCTGGTCTTACATAATTATGATGCTCCGCCACATAGGCTAGCGCGCAAAAAACATCGGTCCAGGCAATGATACGGGCAGACTGCTGAATCCTGTCAATCTGGGATGCCAGGTAATCCCTGACGTCTGTATATAGCTTATATTCCAGTTCATAGAGTTTTTCCTGTGCGTGTGTAATCGTATCTGCCAGCTCCGCAAGTTCCTCGGTTACATATCGCTCAGAATTGGCCAGCGTCTGTCTTCTGATATAATAATCAGGCACCAGATCCTGGTAGGAATTGGTTACCTCCAGATAATAACCAAACACTTTGTTATATTTTACTTTTAGATTCTTGATACCGGTCTTCTCACGTTCCCGGGTTTCCAGTTCTGCAAGCCAGGTCTTCCCGTCTGTTCTTGCTTTTTTTAGATGGTCGGCCTCTTCGTCGTATCCTTCCTGGATAATATCCCCCTCTCGAATCGTCACAGGCGGGTCTTCACAGATTGCCTTATCTATCAGCTGATACAAATCCTCCAGGGGATCAAGATCTCTGGCCATCTGATGCAGCATTCCTTTATCAAACTGCTGCAGAATTTCTTTGATATAGGGAAGATAATACAAAGAGTTCTTAAAGGAAATCAGATCTCTTGGATTCGCCGATTGGTAACTGATCTTCATCGTCAGACGTCCCAGATCATAAATGGCACGCATATACTCCCTGAGTTCCTCCCTGGCCATCGCATGATCCTGCAGCATTTCCACAGCATCTAAACGTTGTTCAATCTCTTTTTTCCTGATCAGCGGCTGTTCTGTCATCTTTCTGAGCAGCCTGGCTCCCATTGCCGTTTTGGTTTTATCCAGAACCCCGAGAAGACTTCCTCTTTTATGCTTATCCCGCAGCGTCTCACAGACTTCCAGATTCCTTCTGGTAGCACTGTCGAGGATCATATAATTGCTGATCTTATACGGAATCATATCAGACAGATGAGACAGGGACGTCTTCTGCGTCTCATGAAGGTATCGGAGCATCACGCCCGCAGCGATCACGCCGAATGGATACTCTGAAAACGACTCCATGGAAAGATCCGGATACTGCCCGCTGATATGTTTTCTGCATTCTTCTGCGTCAAACCAGTTCCCCGCAAGCGGCGTAATCACAATTCCCATCTTCTCTTTATAATAATCCATCTGAGCTCCGCTGATGCAAAATGCATCATTGCAGATAATCTCTGCCGGAGTAAGTCTGGTGATCTCATCATGAAGACTGTCTGCATTTTCTACCTGTGTCAGTCTGAACTCTCCGGTCGTCAGATCACAGACAGCAATCCCGGATCCTTCATCCTGCAGAAAAATGCTCATGATAAACTGATTCCTGGTCTCATCCAGCGCCTGTGTAAGAACATTGGTCCCCGGTGTAACGATCCGGATCACATCTCTTTTGACGATGCCTTTGGCTGCTTTTGGATCTTCAACCTGTTCACAGATTGCCACCCGGTACCCTTTTTCGATTAGCTTGGTGATATAGGGCTCGCAGGAATGAAAAGGCACACCGCACATTGGTGCGCGTTCTTTCTGCCCACAGTCTCTTCCTGTAAGCGTAATCTCAAGTTCTTTGGATGCCGTAAGCGCATCTTCAAAAAACATCTCATAAAAGTCACCCAGACGGTAAAACAGGATACAGTCAGGATAATTCTTTTTTATCTCAAAATACTGCTCCATCATCGGAGTCATCTTAGCCATCTGACGCAAGCCTCCCAAGATAGTAAAATCCACATGCTTCCTCAAGCACGACCGGGACAATTCTGCCGATCACACAGGGATCGGCTTTGAAATGTACAACATTGTTATTGCTTAACCTTCCGGTGATCAGCGACGAATCTCTCTCATTGACCTCTTCGGCCAATACAAGCGCTGTCTCCCCCTCATGCTTTTTATTCTGCTTTCTGGCTGTTTCTCCCACCACCTTCAGCAGACGGTCAAATCTCTCATGCGCCACATCGTCCGGTACCTGGTCCTCCATAGAAGCGGCAGGCGTTCCGGATCTTTTCGAATACAGGAAGGTAAAGGCACTGTCATAGGCTGTTTCCTGAACAACCTCCAGTGTCTCCTGAAAATCCTCCTCTGTCTCGCCTGGAAATCCTACGATTATGTCAGTCGTAATCGCGATATCCGGCATGGCCACTCTTAGTTTCCTTACAAGTTCCATGTATTGTTCTCTGGTGTAATGCCGGTTCATCTTCTGAAGCAGTCTGCTGCTTCCGGACTGCAGTGGCAGATGGATATGTCTGCAGATTTTGGAAGATGACGCCATTACTTTGATCAGATCATCCGAAAGATCCTTCGGATGGGATGTCATGAATCTGATCCTCTCGATCCCGTCCACTTTTCCCACCATGGACAGCAACTGGGCAAAAGTCGTACGATTCTCCAGTGTCTTCCCGTAGGAGTTCACATTTTGCCCGAGCAACATAATCTCTTTGACACCCTCTCTGGCAAGCTGTTCTACTTCCCCGACAATATCTTCCGGCTTTCTGCTCCTCTCTCTGCCTCTTACATACGGGACAATACAATAGGTACAGAAATTATTACATCCATACATGATGTTGACAGCTGCTTTAAAAGAGATCTTACGGTGACTCGGCAGATCTTCCACGATCTCATCCGTGCCTTCCCATACATCAAACACCCTCTTTCTGGTGATCAATGCCTCATAGAGCAGCTGCGCCAGTTTAAAAATGTTGTGGGTGCCAAAGACAATATCAACAAAAGTAAATGTATTCTTCACTTTTTCCTGTTCTTCCGGCTCCTGCATCATACACCCGCACATGGCTATCAGCATGTCGGGATTTTTCTTTTTGTATGTCTTGAGCGTGCCCAGTCTGCCGTACACACGTATGTTGGCATTTTCCCTGACAGTACAGGTATTATAGTATACAAAGTCTGCCTCTTCACTCTTAGATCGGACATAACCGATTGCTTCAAGAATCCCATTAAGCTTCTCAGAATCCTTAAAATTCATCTGGCATCCGAATGTCTGGTCATAGTAGGTCAGTTTTCTTCCCAGTTCACGTTCTTTATCTTCCAGAAGTTTCCTGCATTTATCAATATAGTATTCCTGCCTGCTACTTTCTGTTTTCATCTTTTTATCCTTTTATCAGTTTTGAGGTATCCTTGCGACACCACTTTCTATCGCTGCTTTCGCAGCTGCCTGTGCCACAGCATTTTTCACTCTCGGGTCAAATGCTTTGGGTAAAATGTACTCGGCACATAACTCCTCGTCACTCACCAGACCCGCAATTGCATAGGCTGCTGCAATCTTCATTTCATCATTAATATCAGAAGCTCTGACATCCAGGGCACCACGGAACAGTCCCGGGAAGCACAGCACATTGTTTACCTGGTTTGGAAAATCCGACCGGCCGGTAGATACGACGGCCGCACCTGCGGCAAGCGCTTCGTCAGGATAGATTTCCGGTGTCGGATTCGCACAGGCAAAAATAATCGGATCGGAATTCATCGATCTGATCATTTCCTGTGTAAGGGTCCCGGGAGCTGATACTCCGATAAAGACATCTGCATCCCTGATCACCTCTGCAAGCGTTCCTTTTCTTTTTTCCCGGTTAGTGATCTTTGCCATCTCCTCCTTGATTGGATTAAGATCGTCACGGCCTTCATAGATAGCTCCATGCCGGTCTGTCATAATGACATTATTCAGCCCCATACTGATCAGAAGACGTATGATGGCAATCCCTGCTGCTCCCGCTCCGGAAGTAACGATCTTTACGTCCGCAAGCTTTTTCCCCACCAGTTTCAGTGCATTGATAAGTCCTGCCATGGTGATTACTGCAGTACCATGCTGATCGTCATGGAAGATGGGGATATCACAGGATGCTTTCAGCCTTTTTTCGATTTCAAAACATCTTGGCGCAGAAATATCTTCGAGATTGACTCCGCCAAAACTTCCTGCCAGCAGTTCCACTGTATGTACAATTTCATCTACATCATGGCTTCTGACACAAAGAGGTATCGCATCAACATCACCGAACTCTTTAAAAAGGACACATTTCCCTTCCATCACAGGCATGCCTGCTTCCGGTCCGATATCCCCCAGACCAAGTACGGCAGTTCCATCTGTAATAACGGCTACAGTGTTCCATCGTCTTGTCAGGTCATAGCTCTTTGAGATATCCTTTTGAATCTCCAGACAAGGTTCGGCCACTCCCGGTGTATAAGCAAGACTCAATGCCTCCTCGGTGTCCACTGCTGCCCTTGAAGTAACCTCAAGCTTACCTTTTAATTCATAATGCATCTTCAAAGACTCTTTGCGATAGTCCATGATACTAAAACCTCCTTCAAAACAGAGTTACCTTTTACAAAATAAATATTATACCACATTATCAAATGCTTGAAAAGAAAAAAGCAGTCATGAGGACTGCTCTATTACGCAAAAAACCCGAAGAACCAATCATAGGCTCTTCGGGAATCCGTAAGCAGTCGATAGGGGAATCGAACCCCTGTTTCCGCCGTGAGAGGGCGGCGTCTTAACCCCTTGACCAATCGACCTTGTCGCTTGCGACTAAATTAATATATCACAACGCGGCTTATA
>CACZNZ010000352.1 GCA_902782625.1 uncultured Lachnospiraceae bacterium
ATCGCTCCGGAGTCGTCCGAGTCTGTTACAAATAATGAACCTGTCAGTGTACTCGAACCTGCCGAGCAACCCGAAGTTGAGACCAAACCCGTAATGCAGGACGGCGAGCGATTTGAGGGCGTCATTATACTCGAGGGTATGGAGGAACCGGTCCACTACGAGCATGTCAGGAACGACTCGCTTGGGGTTGAGCTGGACTACGACTATGAGAATTTCGTACGTCACAGTGAATCAGATCGCGAATGGTTTGTCTCGTGCTGGGACAGCCCTGAGAATCCCGAGAACTATCTCGAAGTGAGATACAGTCCGCTGGACGCTGAAACCGCCGCCGCGGCTATTGGCGAGACGCTTTCGAAGGATTACGAAATCAACATGGATGATTCGTTCATGCTTGATCGCGCGGGCCATTGCATTCGAATTGACGCATCTGCAGACATAGGCGGTTTAACGATGCCGGATCAGCTTCAGATGGTGTATATCATTCCGGCAGCAGATGGATGCCGCGTCGCCACTGCGCACTATGCCATTGAAGCTTCTGAGGGCTTTGGGAGACGGTTTCGCTATATGATGAATACCTTCTCGGCCATTACCGTGCATGGAGCGCTTTCTATTACGGGAACATGGCAGACGGCATCTGTGGCCTATGCGGCTGATGGGGCAATGGCCCCTGAGTATTATGTGCAGTTTACGGATTCGTACATATTCTACGGGCACCTGGAAGACGGTCAGTTTGTTCTCGACCATTCCGATAAGATCATCTCCTTAGAGGCCGCTCCCACAGGCGGTATCAGAATTCAGGCAGAGACATCAAATGGGGTACAGTACACTTATCAGACATGCGAAAGTGACGATACCGTCCTGGAATACTACGAAACCTGGCTGGAAGAGGATTTCCCGGAAATGTATAGAGGCGGTGCGTCACTAAGCAGGATTAATTGACATTATACAGGGAAAACAGATCCACGATCTTTCTACTCTATGATTCTCCATATCTTGTTTCCAACAGTTTCCCAATATGCCTTGTTTCAAAGAACATATCCTTATTCATGATCACGATCACTGCAGCTACAATGGTCACAACGATCGTTTCCACACACTTTGTCTCAGGCGTCATGGCGATCTTTTCCTGCATAAAGTTCACGAACAGATGATATATCATGCACGCCAGTATGGAACGGTCGCTCACCAGGTACACCCATGTGATGATGAATCCCAATGGTATGCCACTGATGAAAAAGTTGACTACATACAAAGGATTTACCATAAGACCTGCCTGATAGGTACCCTGAATAAAGATCAACGGCAGATGCCATAAAGACCATAATGCGCCGAAAATCATGGATTCCCAAAACCAGTTCATATATGCGCCGATCGAGTCCTCGCAGTACCCTTTCCATCCTACTTCCTCTATAATTGATGCTACTGTCACAGTCAGGAGTGCCCCGGCCACCCCAACACCGGTAAAAGAGAAATCCTTTGTAAAAGAAAACTGATCTTTGGATTGTCCGAATATAAGAGAGAGTAAGATCGAGCACACCACGATTCCCGCAAACTGCAGAATGGCCAACAACACATTAAGCCACTTTACTTTGGATAATCCAACAAACTTGATCTTCAGGTCTTTCTTTAGCATATCAGATCCGGATGCAAGTACAAACACGGTGGAAACCACAGCCGGTGCAAGCAGTCCGACGAGCATCAAAGCAGCTCCGAGGTTTTCAGGCACAAAGATTGCCGGGATCCAGAATATCCAAGTGAACAGATAAGCCAATGCGAAAAACAGCACCGGTCTGTACTTATATGGAGCTGAACTGCTTTTTATCCCTTCATTTACCATCATCTCTTTATCCTCCGATTTCTATATCGATTTCTGTATTTTCAATACCGGACGGCACAGGAGCAACGATCAGATGCCTGATAAAATCCATAGAGTGCTTCTGTGCACCAAGCAGCTTTTCCGTGATATCGATGAAAACATCAACATCTCTGTCCGTAAAACTGCCCTCATCAAATGTTTCATTGCTTAATATGAGCATCATCCTGACACGTTCGGGTATGTTATCGCACGAAAAGACACCCTGTTCTATGCCCTCCTCGACCACCTTGCTAAGAAGAGGCACTGCTTTTTCGACAAGTCTCTGTTTTATCTTCTGATGCATGATAATGTTCTCAGGACGCATGAGTGCGCCTTCGATTGGCAGTTCTTCAGGTGCAGGCCTGATCGATGCTGTGATGCCTACAATCTTCTGCAGTACCGGAATATTGGAATCAAGTATGGATATGGCTGCTTCAATTTCATTTTCGATCATCATCTCGATCACTGCTTCCAGAGTCTGTTCCTTGCTCTCAAAATAGTAATAATATGTTCCCTTTGCAATGCCGGCCTCATCAATGATATCGTCGATACTTGTGTTCTCATATCCCCTAGATATGAACATCCTATATGCAATATCCAGCAGTTCCCGTTTTCTTCTTTCGCCTTTTCTCATCTTCAGCTCTCCTTTTTCGACCTTCGGTCGATTTTAGTATATATGTTCTCGTTATCCTTGTCAAGAATTTTTTCGACTCTTGGTCGATTTTCAGAAGTATAAGGGACTGCCCTGAAAACAAGCGGCAGCCCCTTGTTTTAAATGCTTACCATTTTGATTAAGGTGTGCCTCCAGAACCATTTCATTCGTTTTTCGATTCCCTCATTGTGGAAGAATTGAAAGTATGATATAATCCGTATCGGTATAAATCGGGAATTGAAGGAGGAATCCACATTATGGCGATCATACAGCTTGTATTATCGGCTATCATCTGCGGAATACTTTATATCAGGATGATCCGAAGAGAGGTTCCGGAACATGTCGGGAGAGCTCAGGCTATTACACCTATTGTTCTTGGCGTCGTTTCGCTGGTTCTGTCGTTTATCTTTTTTATTGGATTAGGCTTAATTGTTACAAAGGCCGGAATCAACATGAAGGAGATGGCCCCGGTTCCGGCCTCCATATTAGGAGCCTTTATCCTTGCCGGTCTGCCGGAAGAACTGGCGAAACTGTTGATCATTCTGCTGGCTCTCCGGATTCTCCGTTCGAAGATTCGGAATGCTTATGAAATAATTCTTATCGGTGCCGGAATCGGTCTGGGTTTTACCATGTTTGAGGAGTTTGCCTACGGAGGAGGTGGAGCTAATCCTCTGCGGCTGCTTGGCCTTGCCGCCCATATGGTCTTCGGCATTTTGATGACCAAGCACCTTGCTCAGGCCCGATATGACAAGATGATGAATCAGGGTTCTCCTGCTAAGGAAGTCTTGTTGGCGATTGTGGTGCCGATGCTCATTCACACGCTGTATGACGCTACCAACGCCACAAACAGATACCTGAACAGCGGAGATGAAAACCTGGAAGTCATCGGTGGTGTAATTGGCATTATCGGCATAGTCATTATGGTTATCATACAGATTCTGGTGCTTGTCTGGTTCAAAAAGAATACAGAAAAGCTTTGTGCGATGAGCCTTCTCCCGCAGAACAGCGAAGTATCTGATACTGTCAGGAGCAATATTACGGAACAGTGATATATACACAAGTAGAGACATCGTGAACTGAAACCATAGCTCCCTGTGCTCTGCTGCCAATCTTCATGGAAAGGACATCTCAGTTTTGGGGTGTCCTTTGCCATTAAAAAAGCACCGGCCTGCAGCGGGAATCTCTCCCTACTACAGGCCGGCTATATTGTAGCTTCACATCTTACATATTTACAGACTGCAAAACAAATATCTTCCAGTAGCCCCCCAGCATAGTTGGGGCGGATTATCTTTAAGCCCTCACCGGAGGTTTTTCTTATTTTGTGAGTGCTGCCACAGGCACATAGGAAGATCACAAATGAAAGGGCTTGGATCAGGATAGCAGCTTTTTACTCGTAGATTACTTCGGTATTCTCAGGTATCCGTCTCAAAATATAGTCCCTCACAAAGCCAAAATCCTCATGTGAAACAAATACTGGTCCGGAACCTACCAACTGATACAGCTCGATCATATTACGCGAAGTGTACACCACAACCTTCTTGATACTGCGGAATGAAAAAGGATTGCTGGTCTTTCCAACGCCGAAGATAATGTAATCTTCTGTCATGGCATACGCTTGTGGTCTGTTTCCGGCATTCCGATTGAAAACCCAGCACACCCCGCCGACAATCGCCATCACACCGAGGCAGGACAGGAGCGTGACTCCGAGCATATCACCGCCCATAACGAGACTCATAATGATGAAGAGGATACACATACCGCCTATGACAGTGAAAATAATTTTGAAAACCTTGTGCTCATAGCTGACATCTACGGTCCCCGTCCAGCGGTATTTACCGTTTTCATCTCTTTTTATATTGGACATCATGTCACCCTTACAGTTCTATCACAAACTCTTCCATGGGTTCCCTCTGCCCATGGAGCTTATGCGGTTTCGATTTCTCGGTTGGATATCCCAAAGCAAGCATCAGCGACGGAACTGTCCCGGACGGCAGATCAAAAGCATCCTGCACTTTTGCGGCATCGAAGCCCCTCAGCCATATGGTGTGGATGCCGACATTCTCCGCTTCGAACATCATAGAGCTGGCCGCAATACTCGCATCCATATCTCCGGAGCAGAATCCATCGAACGGGCTGTGCCATGCTTCTGCATTCACATAACAGACGAGTATTACAACCGCTGCATTGTATGTATAGGTCAGTCCTGCAGCCTTTGCCAATGCTTCCTTGCTTTTCAGCACATAAAAACGCTGTGGCTGATTGTTGCAGGCAGTCGGAGCGATCCGGCCTGCTTCCAGAATCTTATAAAGCTTCTCCTCTTCCAGCGGGGTTTGAGCAAAACTACGTTCAGAGTATCTGTTTCTTGCAAGTTCCAAAAAATCCATATTGGTCACTCCATCATATTTTCGCCCTCGCCCATGATGGCGATTTGGACGGCAATCGCATCTTCAAGATGAAACATCATCATCTTATGTCCGGTCTCTTCGTTATAGATACTTTTCAGGTGAGGCATTGCCTCAAGTGCAGCTTCTGCATATTTGGGGTCGGTTTCGAATACTGCTTTACCGGTATAGCGAAGCCAGTGTCCGTCAGGCTTACAGGCTACGATCTCTGTTTTCGGATTCGATACAAGCTGCTTAAAAACCTCTTTGAAGTCCCCAATCCCAAAGAGCACTTTCCCGTCCATTTCAAAATGTGCTCCCAAAGGGCGCAGTTTCGGCTGGTCCCCATCAACAGATGCAAGGAAGAATACGCCTGCTTCTGTCAGAAAATCATTAATCTTGCTCATGCAAACACGCTCCTTATTTCAGATTGAACTCATTTTATCACGGTGGATTGCGTTTTAGCAAGTATCATGAAAAAAAGCACTGCGATAAGCCAGGTCAATATCGGATCTGAAAACCTGTCCCCTCCAGGAAGCAAATCTCAAAATCGCCTTCTTCTTTGACAAGAATGCCTTCA